>JAURFX010000082.1 GCA_030834065.1 Gammaproteobacteria bacterium | reverse complement strand
TTCATACGTTCAGAGTTGTATATAAAAAAGCTTATGCGCCTGCCTTAGATAGCTGGGCAACACTTCAAATTCTTCCAAAACATATTCTGAAGGATGAGGATATTAATCGCACTTTTTTCTCAAGAAAACCTGTTGGCTCTAGTTACTATAAATTGGCAAATTGGGTAAATGGTGAGAAATTAACTTTAGAGGCTAGCTCCTCCTCTGTGATGGGTGAGCCCAATATAAGTAAACTCACTTCCCGCTTCATACCTGATACATCGTCTCAATTTTTAGAATTGATCGCTGATAATATCGACCTTATGAATATTAATCCTATTCAATTTGCTCGCGTTATTCCTTCTAGACCAGACCTGAAGAATAAATTAGCACTTTATAAAGAACTTGGAAATAGCTACACCTACCTTGGCTTTAATTCAAAACGTTCTCCATTTAATGATATTAGAGTCAGGCAAGCGATTAATTATGCGCTTGATAAACAGGAAGTTATAGATGGCGTTCTCTTAGGCCTGGGAGAGCCTGTCGCATCACCCTATAAACCTGGGACTCGATGGAGCGATCGAGCACTTCACCCCTACCCTTACGATAAAAATATGGCACTTAAGTTACTCCATGAAGCAGGCTTTAATGACACTAATCATGATGGTATTTTAGAGAAAGATGGCAAACCTTTCGCATTTGAAATTCTCACCAATCAAAATAAACAAAGAGAGATGACTGCAGTTCTTATTCAAAGAAGACTTAAAGATGTCGGTATTGATGTGAAGATTCGTGTGATTGAATGGGCAAGTTTTGTAAACCAATTTATTAAAACGAGTGATTTTGATGCTGTTATTCTTGGCTGGAGCTTATCGCTCGATCCTGATCAATATAATATTTGGCATTCATCTCAACAAAAACCTGGCCAATTTAATTTTATTGGATACAGCAATAAAGAAGTTGATCAATTACTTGAAGAAGGTCGAACTGAATTAAATCCTGATAAACGAGAAAAAATTTATCATGCTTTTTCAAAAATATTACTCAGAGAAAGCCCTATAGTTTATCTGTACGCTGGATATGGCCTAACTGCTATGAGTAAACGTATCAAAGGTATTGAGTCACCTACGCCACCTGCCGGAATTGCGTATAATTCTTACGAATGGTTTATTCCTTCCACCCTTAGAAGAAATGAAATAACGCCATAAAATGCTTAACTATCTAATTAAACGTTTGTTATGGATGATTCCAATGTTAATTGGTATCAGTCTTATTTCTTTTTTTATTATGCATCTAGCTCCAGGGGACATCACCGCATCAGAATCAGCCTTTAATCCAAAAGCATCTGAGGAATCTCGTCAAAAACTAAGAGCACTTTACAATTTAGATAAGCCCTTGATGACGCAATACAGTTTATGGTTAAAAAGAATTGTGAAATTAGATTTTGGGAATTCTTTTGCTTCGCATCAGCGTCCTGTTTTATGGGAAACGAAAGATGAAAAAGGCAATATCACCAAAGGCATGATTCAAGATGCCTTACCCATAACGCTTATGATTAATCTGATAGGTCTACTTATTATTTTTGTGCTTTCGATATTTTTAGGTGTTGTTTCAGCAGTAAATCAAAATAAATGGCCGGACCGACTCATAACTATTATTGTATTCGTAGGCTTTGCTGTCCCTGGTTTTTGGTTAGCACTTTTACTGATGTATTGGACTGGGGTGACACATTCTTGGCTCCCCATTTCAGGTCTCCATAGCGCAGGGTATGAAAATATGGATTTAATTTCACAATATCTAGATTTATTTAAACATCTGATACTACCGGTCTTTGTTTCAAGTTTAGGCGGCCTTGCAAGCATTTCTCTGTATGTGAGAAATGGAATGTTAGATGTGCTGCAACAAGAGTTCATAACGACTGCACGCGCTAAAGGACTCACGGAAAATAAAGTGATTTATGGTCATGCATTAAGAAATACATTATTACCGCTTATCACTATTGTAGGCCTATCAATTCCTGGCTTGATTGGTGGCTCTGTAATTGGGGAATCTATTTTTGCAATTTCTGGTATGGGTAAATTATTTTTTGACGCTGTATTAATGAGAGACTTTCCTGTGGTCATGGGAATCCTTACAATTGGATCCGTCTTAACGCTATTTGGAAATCTAATCGCAGATATTGGTTATGCTTGGGCCGATCCGCGAATTAGACGAGGTATTTCAAATTGAAAATCCTCACGCAAAACCCATTAACTTTAAGTGGAATTATAATTATTTCCCTCGTTTTATTTATTGCGGTATTTGCACCATGGCTATCGCCTTACGATCCAAATTACATTGATATTCATTCAATACTTTTGCCACCTTCCGTCTCGCATTTTATGGGAACTGACGGACTAGGAAGAGATGTTTTTTCACGCATGCTTTATGGATCTAGAATTTCACTTTTAGTAGGCATTGTAGCTGTAGGTATTGCTACAGTAATTGGCACTTTTTTAGGTGCCATTGCTGGATTTTATCGTGGATATATCGATTCTATAATCATGCGCTTTGTAGATATTATGTTATCCATTCCTACTTTTTTTCTGATACTTGCGGTCATTGCTTTTTTAACACCGTCAATTTGGAACATTATGATTGTGATTGGACTGACTTCCTGGATGGGTGTTACTCGCCTTGTTCGGGCAGAGTTTTTAAGTCTCAGAAATCGAGAATATATATTAGCAGCTGAAGCTATGGGCGCTTCAGATTACAGGCTTATTTCAAAGCACCTACTCCCTAATAGCCTAACGCCCATCATCGTAACTTCTGTTTTAGGAATTGCAAGTGCAGTATTAACCGAATCTGGATTGAGTTTTCTTGGGCTTGGGGTTCAAGCGCCACAGTCCTCATGGGGTAATATTTTGACCGATGGCAAAGAGTACATTCAATTTGCATGGTGGCTATCATTATTTCCAGGACTGGCCATTTTGATTACAGTCCTAGGTTATAATTTACTCGGTGAAGGGTTAAGAGATCTGCTTGATCCGAAAAATAAGAATCAAAGAAAATAAAGGAATACATGATGGGGT
>JAURFX010000048.1 GCA_030834065.1 Gammaproteobacteria bacterium | reverse complement strand
ATAAAATTAGAACAGCTTTTCAAAAAAATTATGACTATGAAGAAGGAGCATTCGATGATACCGCGTCAAAAGTTTCTTATTCAAAAGGCCAATTTATTTTTCTAAATAATTCTTACATTATTAAAGTAGATGAACCATTATCTGAAGAATACATTCTGACTAAAAATGGTTTGGAAATAATCGATCACGAGTTTAATCAAACAGATTTCTTTCCTTTGGATGAGATTCAAAACCCCTTTGTTGCAATTCTTTTATCCGATCAAAAATCATTTCAAGAAGCCCAGGTTGAAATCAACCAAAATATTTACACTATTCGGCATGAGGATTTTTTAAATCCAATAGAAATTACTTTATTAGATGACAAGGTGATTTTGCTTAGGTACTTAGATCAAATGAGTATTACTCATATTATTAACTTTTCAGCATCATGATAAACGCAATTGCAATTTTTATAGGTGGTGGTATCGGTGCACTGTTAAGACTTTACCTCCTTAGTTCTCTAAACTCTGGTCCAGCAATTAATGTATTAATCATCAATGTTTTTGGTTGTTGTGCAATGGGCGCTTTGTATGCATTTTTTTCTAATAAAGGTCCTTTTTTTGCTGTATTTAGCATAGGTATTCTAGGTTCATTCACAACCATGAGTGCTTTTACAAATAACTCATTAGAAATATTTATATCAGGGAAATACTTGAATGCTATTTTGTACAGTCTTTCCATGGTAATAATTTGTATAATGGCCAATATAATTGGCTATATTGCTATAAAAAAGATACTTGGATGATAGACACTAACTACTTAAGAGATAACCCTGCTGAGGTCTCAGATAATCTTAAAAGTAGGGGATACGATCTTGATATAGACAAGTTTCAAAAACTTGATCAAGTTAAGAGATCTTTGCAACAGACTGCGGAAGAATTGCAGGCCAAAAGAAATCAGTTATCTAAAGAATACGGAAACCTAAAAAAAACTGGAGCTTCTACTGATTCGCTCGATGTTGAAATTAATAAAATCAAATCTACTTTAAATGATCATGAGGCCAAATTTAAAGATGCTGATTTGGAATTAAATTATTTTCTTAGCTACATTCCTAATCTAGTCTCTAAATCATCTCCTTTGGGTAAGAACGAAACTTTTAATAAATTAGTTCGTCAATCAGCTAAGGAGCCCTCTCTCAATCCTTCGCTAGACCATCTAGAAATTACTTCTAAGATATCAACTGAATTAGCAAGCAAACTAACTGGATCAAGATTTGCTGTTCTCGAGGGGGAGCTAGCTGCACTTCAAAGAGCCTTAATTCAATTTATGCTTGATGAGGCAACCAAGGCTGGTTACAAAGAAATGTACGTTCCTTATATCGCAAACAGAGATTCTTTATTTGGAACCGGCCAATTACCTAAATTTGAAGAAGATTTATTTAAAATATCTGATGAATATTATCTTATCCCAACAGCAGAAGTTCCTCTGACGAACCTACATAGAGATGAAATCATTGATTTATCTAATGGTCCGCTTAAATACACGGCTCATACCCCTTGCTTTAGATCTGAAGCAGGTAGCTATGGTAAAGACACTAGAGGACTGATTCGTCAACATCAATTCGAAAAAGTTGAAATTGTGCAATTTGTAGAACCTAGTGAATCATTTAAAGCCTTAGAAGAAATGACAGCTCATGCCGAACGTTTACTAAAATTATTAAATTTACCATACCAAGTTATTGAACTATGCTCTGGTGATTTGGGATTTTCTTCGGCTAAAACATACGATCTAGAAGTATGGTTACCCAGCCAAAATAAATATCGTGAGATTTCTTCATGTTCAAATTGTTTGGATTTTCAATCTAGAAGGGCAAGTATTAGATATAAAAATAATTCTCAGAATACCTATGTTCATACCTTAAATGGTTCTGCACTAGCTGCCGGAAGAACGCTAATAGCTTTAGTTGAGAATAATTATGATGGTAAAGAAAAAATTTATATTCCTGAAGTATTACAAGACTTTATAAAATCCAAAACAATTAGTATTTAATTTTCTGTTGCAGAAATGTCACAATATTTAAATGCTTTTTTTGATGAATATATAATTTATTGTATATAATCTATGCATTAACATTGAGGGATCTTTAATATGCAAAATTCTAAATTTTATTCTCTTACTCTGTTAGCCTTTTTTACCTTAAACATTTTTTCGGCTGTTGATACTACTTCATCGATAAAAGGTAACACTGGGGTTGGTGGGGTATCGGTAACTATTGAATTTGAGCCAACAGGTATTAAAACAGAAGTTTTATCAACTGACTCTGGTTCATTCAATGTTTCTAATTTAAGGGTTGGTGGCCCATATAAAATCACTGCAACGAAGAGTGGTTACTCTTCAGATAGTATTGACGATGTCTACATTGTCCTCGGCCAACCAACTGTAGTTAATTTATATCTTGGCTCCGCTGATTCATTGGAAGAAGTGGTTGTTGTAGGATCTAAAACATCTTCTCTAGATTTTGGTTCCTCTTTATCCATTTCCGAAACAGATATTGATAATCAACCCTCTATTGAAAGAGCAATCTCTGAGTATTTGGCTCGTGACTCTAGAATTACTGTAGAAGGAACCGCAAGAAATGCTAGTATTTCTGTGGCGGGTGCCAATAACCGATACAATAATTTTCAAATTGATGGTGTTGAAAGTGGGGATCCATTTGGACTTAATGCTAATGGTTTTGGCTCAATCAGAAATCCAATATCCATTGAAACAGTTTCTCAAATCAATGTTGATATTACTCCTTACGATGTTTCAAAAGGTGCATTCACTGGTGCCAACATTAATGCTGTTACCAAATCTGGAACCAATGAATTTCATGGAAGTTATTCTGTCTATGAAATCGATGAGGATGATGTTGGTAAATTAAACGGTAGGAAAGTCTCTCAATTTAAAGATAAAACTGAAGTCTATACCTTTGGCGGCCCAATTATTAAAGATAAAGCATTCTTTTTCTTGGCTTATGAAGAATACGAGTCTGCGACTCCGGCGGATGCCCAGAGATATACTATTCCATCAGACGCTCTTTTGAGCGAAGTCGCTGCTTACGCAAAGAATGTTTTAAACTATGATGCTGGTTCATTGGATTACCTACCTCCACCAGAGATGGCAGAAAAGCAATTAGCAAAACTTGAGTACAACTTTGATAATGGCGATAGATTTGAATACGTATATTCATATAGCAATGATAATGCTGTAAACCCCTATCTAAATAGAACTGGTAATGCAGCTTTCTCTTCTACTGTTTATAACATACCAACTGAAATAGAGAAGGAGACTTTTGCTTATTACGGTAATCTTGGTAGTAACTTTTCTTACCAAATCAAATATACCGAAAACGATTTTTCAAATGATCAGGACCCCCTTGGAGGTGAAGATTTTGGTCAAATTAGAATTATGGTCACAGATCCATCTGGTGGTTATGAAAGTGGTAAAAAAATTGAAAACATTTACTTTGGTGGTGATCAATACAGACACGCAAATGAGTTAGCTGCTTTTGATAAGATCACAAATTTAAAAGGTGTCTATGTCACTGGAGATCATGAGATTTCATTTGGCTATGACTTGGTCGAAAAAAGCGTGTTAAACCTATTTGTCGCAAGAGAAAATGGTGAATGGGAATTTAAAGGTGTTGAAGCTTTTTATGCAGGAACCCCAAGTAAATTGCGCTTTAAAAAACCTGTTGCTGGCCTTGAATTAGCTGATGTTGCAGCGGCATTTTCCGCAGAATTTACTACTCTATATCTTCAAGATAAATGGTATTACTCTGATGTCCTAACGCTTAACATGGGTGTCAGATATGATGTTGTTGAATTACTTGATAAGCCTGCTGCAAATGCAAGCTTTCTAGGATTTGCTGGATTTTCTAATAGCGATATTCCAAAACAGAGTGTTTTACAGCCGAGATTTGGCTTCAATTTAGATATTACTGACTCACTATACGACGGCAAAGTTGCTTCTGCAGAGTTGAGAGGTGGATTTGGATGGTTTGCCGGTAGAGTTCCTAACGTTTGGCTAGCGAACCCTTTCTCTAATACAGGTGTCATTACTTGGGAAGTAAATGAATCTAATCCTAGCAAAGTCACTGACTACACATCTTATTACTCTGGTCTTAATCTCGCAGATATTTACGATCAAGCAGATTACTTGAAATCAGGCGCTGCTGAGGGTGTATCACCTGGATATCAAAACCCTCTAGATTTTAAAACATCTCTTGAACTATCAGTCACTACCTTAAATGACTTCAGATACAGCTTGTCTTACATAAAATCAACTGTTGAAGAGGCAATTAGTATTACTGACCCAAGCCTAACATGTGATGCACCTAATCGTACGGGTACACAAAAATGTACTAACAAGGGTTACTATGTTTTGGATAATGTAAGTCAAGGTGGAAGTGAGACTTGGACGATTTCCCTTTCAAAAAGTTGGGATAATCTTGAAGCTTTCTGGTCCTATTCAAATGTAGAAGCTACAGATGTATGGGATGGTCAGTCTTCTCAAGCTTCTTCTAATTGGCAATATTCTACAAGGGCAGATGCTGCTACTGCTGTAGAAGCAAGATCAGATTGGTCTCGTGAGACAAGAATTACTGCTGGTTTAAATTATACAGCTCAATTTATACCTAATGCCCCAACAAGATTTTCATTGTTTTACAAGGGTTATTCTGGGGATCCATTCAGTTATGTCTATGGTCAATTAAATATGGGAGGATCTTTAAATGATGATGATGTCCTCGTGTATGTTCCAACTGGAGTCAATGATCCAAACGTAGTCTTTTCTTCTGCTGCTGTTGCAGCCCAAGTAATGGACGCTATTTCCTCTGCAGGATTAGATGGTTACAAAGGTAGGATTGCCCCTAGAAATATTGGTACTACACCCAAAGAAAGGAGAGTTGATCTCAGAATTTCTCAAGAAATTCCCTTAATCAGTGATCATAAACTATTCATTTATTTTGATGTATTAAACCTTTTGAATTTAATTGATTCTGACAAAGGTAAGGATTATTACTATGGCTTTGATACAGCTGAGTTAATTAATACCAGTGGATTTGATTCTAGTGGTCGATTAAAAATCACTGGAGTTGCTAACGATAAACCAACTCTAAGTGATTCAAATTCTCGTTACAGAATGCAATTAGGGTTTGTTTATAAGTTTTAACCTAGCCTAGGTACAATTATAAAAAGGGCAGTTTTTCTGCCCTTTTTTTTGTAAAATATAAAAGATTATGTCATTAGCTATTCCTCAAATTTCTTTCGAACTCATCAAGGATAAAAATGCTGATGCTTTAAATCAATTAAGTAGTGCTTTTAAGAATCATGGTTTCGTAACTCTGACTAACCATGGATTAGACGACAAGCTTTTAGATCAAGCCTATGAAATCACAAAAAAATTTTTTGCTCTTACTCCTAATCTGAAGCAAAAGTATGCAAGACCTGATACAGGTGGAGCTAGGGGTTATACACAATTCGGTAAAGAGACTGCGCTTGGAGAATCTGTTGCTGATCTAAAAGAATTTTGGCATCACGGACCTGAAATTGATGAAACTTATGATGCTCGCATTAGAGAAAATCTTCCCGTAGAAGAGTTAGAAGAATTTAATTCGGTTAGTACAAAACTGTTTAAAGAATTAAATGCCTTGGGAATATCGGTATTGCAATCCATTGCTCTTATTTTAAATAAACCCGAAGATTTTTTTGATGCTTGGGTTGAGAAGGGCAATTCCGTATTAAGAATGATTCATTACCCCCCCGTGACCGATAAACAAAATCTTCTAAGGGCTAGGGCTCATGCTGATATCAATCTTATAACTTTGTTAGTTGGAGCTGAGGAATCCGGTCTTGAGGTTCAGCATAAAGATGGGACTTGGATTCCGATAGAAGCAGCCTCTAAAAGTATCGTCTGCAACATTGGAGATATGATGCAATTGGTTACTCGTGGTCAGCTTAAGAGCACCATTCATCGAGTTGTTGATTACAATACTGGAGAGCCTAAGGCGAGATACTCCATACCGTTCTTTTTGCATCCATCTCCTGATGTGATCTTAAAATCTATTGTTGATGACTCAACCGACAGCGTTTCCGCTCATGACTTTCTCGAAGAAAGAATAAGGCAAATCAAGCTATACTAACTCTATGACTCCTGCATTAATACTTCAAATAACTATTGGCTTTATTGGTTTAACCTTATTAGCCGTTCCTCTATCAGCTAAGCGATCGGCTATAAATTATCGTCATATCCTAATAGCTATTGCTTTTCAGATACTGTTGGCTTTTGCCCTTATTAAAGTGCCGGTAATTATTAAAATATTTTCTTATTTATCTGAGGGAGTAATTGCTTTACAAGCTGCTACGACACAGGGTACCACCTTTGTATTTGGCTATCTTGGAGGTGGGAATGCACCCTTTATGGATGGAGGCACTGGTTCGTCTTTAATTTTTGCTTTTGGTATTTTACCTCTTATCATCGTCATGTCTTGTTTAACAGCTCTTTTGTGGTTTTGGAGAATTCTGCCCTTTATTATTAGAGCTTTCTCAAAAGTTTTTGAAAAACTTTTTAATATTGGTGGTCCAATTGGTTTAGGAGCAACTGCAAATATCATCATGGGACAAGTTGAGGCCCCATTACTTGTAAGGCCTTATCTTAGCAAGATGACAAAAAAAGAATT
>JAURFX010000060.1 GCA_030834065.1 Gammaproteobacteria bacterium | reverse complement strand
TTGGCAATTATGACTTTTCCACCTTTTTTACTTAGGACGGTTGCAGCAGCTGCACCAATTTTCAATAAAGAGGCTGGGTCAAGGGGGTACTTACCTACCGGCCCTCTAATACCGTCTGTACCAAAAATAAAATCATTCATATTAATTATGTTTGGTTTAGCGGTCCACCGATTTTAGGTTTTAAAGATTTAGCTTTCTTTTTAGGCTGAGAGTCACCCGTATTATCGTCCCAGTCCTCTGGTGGGCTGGGATCTTTACCCTCCATAATCTCAGCAATTTGTGACTCACCGATAGTTTCAAATTTCATCAGGGCATCGGACATAATATGAAGCTTATCAATATTATTTTGCAGAATGCTTTCTGCATCTTTATAGCACTTATCTATAATGCTCCTAATCTCATCATCAATCTTTTTAACGGTAACGTCTGATACGGTTTTCTGTTTTGTAACGCTTCGACCTAAAAACACTTCACCGTCATCCTCGCTGTAACTTAGGGGGCCCAGCTGTTCAGAGAGGCCCCACTTGGTAACCATATTTCTGGCAATCTCAGTAGCGCGTTCAATATCATTTGAGGCGCCAGTCGTGACATAGTCTTTCCCAAATATTATCTCCTCAGCAACACGGCCACCAAAAAGAGATTTAATCTGAGAAAGTAATCTATTTTTTGAGTAAGAATATCGATCAGCCTCCGGTAGAAACATCGTCACACCTAGTGCTCTTCCTCTTGGGATTATGGTTACTTTATAAACAGGATCGTGATCCTTAACAGTTAATCCAACAATTGCATGACCAGACTCATGATAAGCGGTAAGCTTTTTTTCATCCTCACTCATTACCATTGATTTTCTCTCTGCACCCATGAGGATCTTATCTTTTGCACTCTCAAATTCAATCATCGAGACTTTTTTCTTATTAGCACGGGCGGCCATCAAAGCGCTTTCATTAACAAGATTGGCTAAATCAGCACCAGAGAATCCTGGCGTCCCTCTTGCAATTAGACTTGGTTTCACATCATTAGCGAGAGGAGTTTTCTTCATATGGACCTTTAATATTTGCTCTCTTCCTTTTACATCTGGCAAGGGGACAACGACCTGTCTGTCAAATCTTCCAGGTCTTAAAAGTGCTGGATCCAATACATCCGGTCGGTTTGTCGCAGCAATAACAATAACGCCCTCATTGCCCTCAAAGCCATCCATCTCAACTAAGAGTTGATTAAGGGTCTGCTCTCTCTCATCGTGACCACCCCCTAATCCAGCACCTCGATGGCGTCCTACGGCATCAATCTCATCAATGAATATAATGCATGGTGCTCTTTTTTTGGATTGTTCAAAGAGATCTCTTACTCGGCTCGCACCTACACCGACAAACATCTCAACAAAGTCAGAGCCTGAAATTGTGAAAAAAGGCACTTTAGCTTCACCAGCTATGGCGCGCGCAAGAAGTGTCTTTCCAGTACCAGGTGAGCCAACCATCAAAACCCCTTTTGGAATCTTGCCGCCTAATTTTTGAAATTTACTGGGATCCCTCAGATACTCGACGACCTCAACAACCTCCTCTTTTGCCTCTTCAACGCCAGCAACATCGGCAAAGGTTACTTTAACTTGATCCTCTCCTAAAAGTTTTGCCTTACTTCTTCCAAATGACATAGCTCCACCGCGTCCACCGCCCTGCATTTGGCGCATGAAATAAACCCAGACACCGATAAGTAGCAGAATTGGGAAAGAAGAAATAAATAACTGCATCATAAATGATTGCTGCTCAGGGGGCCTGGCTTCAATCAAAACACCCGTCCTGTCTAAAAGACCGATTAGGGCTGTGTTATCCGTTTCAGGATTGTAGGTTACAAATTGCTCACCGTTTCGAGTCCATTCAATGATATTTCCCTCAAAGACAACAGTTTGTATCGTTCCAGATTCAGCTAACTGAAGAAACTGAGAATAAGGCACCTCTGAACTGGTTTGGGTATTGGATGAAAAGTTTTGAAAGACGGAAAGCAAAACAAAAGCCACGATAGCCCACATGATTAAGTTTTTAATAATTTCACTCATAATTTATCTCTTAAGTTGCCCTAGCACATAAACTTCTCGACTCTCAGGTCTTGAAGCTGATGGTTTAGTAATTCTAACCGTTTTAAAGGATCTTCTCATTAATTTAAGAAAATCATCAAAGCCTGGCCCCTGAAACACTTTTGTAAGAAACGAACCGTTTATCACAAGAAGTTCATTGCAAATTTCACAAAGCTCCTCTGCCATGCCAACAGATCTCAGCACATCAGCATCTTTAATACCTGAAACTGTTGGGGCAATATCTGAGATTACAAGGGTAAATTTCTGGTTTTGGTTAAGCTCTAGGGCTTTTTCTAAAACTTTTTCGTGAAAAATATCTCCACAAATAAAATTTATATTAGCGATATCTGTCATAGGGTGTATATCTACAGCTACGCAATTTCCCGATTTCAGACGCTTACTGACTAATTGAGACCAACTACCTGGAGCTGAACCAATATCTAATATCATTGAATTGGGCTTTACTAATTTGTATTTATCATCTATTTCAATAAGTTTATAAATTGCACGCGATCTGTAACCATCTTCTTTGGCTTTCTGATAATATACGTCTTCTGTCTGATTTTTTCTCCAGTGCATAGGGATTATTATAAAATGCTATCATCCAAACAAAGAAAATTTCTCAAATCTAAAGCTCATCATTTAAAGCCAGTAGCTTGGATTGGGGATAATGGCCTAACAGAAAAGACAATCAGTGAGATTAAATGCCAGCTTGAGATTCATGAGCTCATAAAAATAAAATGCTCGAATTCTGCTATCAAAAAAATAATACAAGAAACTATATATATACAAACCGATGCTTTATCAGTTGGCAATATTGGTAACATTTTTATACTTTATAAGCCAGATCCTAAAAATCCAAGAATGATCATTCCGCAGAATTAGATATATTCAACTCTGCTTATAAAATAATTAAGAGTGCCACTGGGAGCATCAAAAGTAATCTCATCCCCCTCATTTTTACCTACAAGGGATCTAGCGAGTGGAGACATCACTGAGAGAAGGTTTGTTTTAATGTCAGCTTCGTCTTCACCAACTATTTGGTAGCAGACTTCTTTATCGTTCTCGTCAAGTAAAGTGACCGTAGAACCAAATATTACTTTACCATTATTGAGTATTTTTGTTACATCAACAATCCTTGCATTAGTAATTTTAGCTTCTAGATCTCTAATCTTTGCCTCAACCATGCCCTGCTGATCCTTTGCGGCATGATATTCTGCATTTTCTTTTAGATCACCATGAGCTCTAGCTTCAGCAATCGCGTTTACAATTTCTGGTCTTTGTTTTTTTAGCACTTCAAGTTGCTTTTTTATCTTTTCAGCCCCTTTTAATGTCATTGGGTATTGAGCACTCATTTTATCGCATCATGTAAATCTGTTAGTTTATAGACATTTAGATTATCAAGATAATTCATGGCCTCGCAAGTCGCAAGTGCCGCCGCCACAGTGGTATAGTAAGTTACCTTTCTAATGACCGCCTCTCTTCTAATGGATTCTGACTCCCTGACAGAAAATTTACCTTCCGTGGTATTAACAATGAGCTGAACCTCCTGATTTTTTATCATGTCTACAATGTGCGGCCTTCCTTCCCGCACCTTGTTTACGTATAAGCACTCAATTCCATGACTTTTCAAGTAATCAGCAGTGCCTTTGGTGGCAATAAGATTAAAATTCTTTTCTTGAAGTTTTATAGCAAGCTTAACTGCCTTCTTCTTGTCATTATCACGAACGCTTATAAAGGCGGTTCCTGATCTTGGCAAAATGACTCCCGATGCTAATTGCGCTTTTGCATAGGCTTCACCAAATTCCTTAGCAACTCCCATCACTTCACCGGTTGATCTCATTTCTGGCCCCAAGATTGGATCCGAGTCTGGAAATTTAGTGAATGGGAAAACTGCCTCTTTTACGGCTATATAATCCAATTGATTAGGTATTGAGATATTTTCTTCTTTGATTGAGGATCCTATCATCAAATTTGTACCAATTTTTGCTAACGGAACACCAATAGCTTTTGATACGAAAGGTACAGTTCTTGAAGCCCTTGGATTAACTTCCAAGAGGTACAATTGTTCTTCTTTGACTGCATATTGAATATTCACGAGTCCTTTAACTTTAAGAGCTAATGCTAAACTTCTAGTTTGCTCATTGATAAGCTGTAAAACTTTTTTTGATAATGAAATACTTGGCAGAGAACACGTTGAATCACCTGAATGCACGCCTGCCTGTTCGATATGCTCCATAACACCGCATACTAAAACATCAGTACCGTCACAAACGGCATCTACATCTACTTCTATGGCATCATCCAAATATCGATCTAGAAGAATCGGGGCATCGTTCGATTCAGGAATCGCCTTCTCCATATACTCCTCGAGCTCCTCCTCTTCATATACGATCTCCATTGCTCGACCACCGAGCACATAGGATGGTCTTACTACAAGGGGATAACCAATAGATTTTGCTGATTGTATGGCATCATCAATGGTTAGTACGGTGGCATTTGGAGGTTGTAATAAATCGAGCTTATCAACCAACTTTTGAAATCTATCCCTGTCTTCTGCTAGATCAATTGAATCAGGTGAAGTACCAATGATATGAATACCGTTTTCCTCAAGAGCTCGTGCTAACTTGAGAGGAGTCTGGCCCCCGTATTGCACAATGATGCCATCT
>JAURFX010000004.1 GCA_030834065.1 Gammaproteobacteria bacterium | reverse complement strand
TCTGATAGTAAATTTTTCTTATTTTCAATTTCTTTATTGTTTTGAATCAACATCTTTATTAATTTCTTATAATTACTGTAAAATATATAAATGAAGCCTTTAATAGGAATTATAATGGGTTCTCAATCTGACTGGGATACATTATCCCATGCCAGCGCAACCCTCGACAATCTATCAATTTTTCATGAATGTAAAATTGTGTCTGCTCATCGTACGCCTCATTTACTCTACGAATATGCCCAGTCTGCTGAATCTAGGGATTTGAAAGTTATTATCGCTGGTGCTGGAGGTGCTGCGCATCTGCCTGGGATGACTGCTTCTCTTACGCAAATCCCTGTACTGGGTGTTCCCATAGAAAGCCAATCATTAAAAGGATTAGACTCGCTTTACTCTATTGTACAAATGCCTAAAGGTATCCCAGTAGGAACGCTTGCAATTGGTGAGGCAGGTGCCATAAATGCCGCTCTGCTAGCAGCTTCTATTATTGCTCTAACTAATGAAGAGGTAAAATTCAAGCTTCAAGCCTTTAGAAAAGAACAAACACAAACTATTCTAGATAATCCGAATCCAAAAGATTAAATGAAAGTTGGCATTATTGGTGGTGGTCAACTTGCCAGAATGATGATTCAGGCATCATCGAGACTTCCTCTAGACACAGTTATTTTGGATCCAAAAAAAAATTCTCCGGCGGGCCTAATTGGTGAATCAATTATCGCAGAGCTCAATGATCCAAAAGCTCTGGAAGAGCTATCAAATAGTTGCGACATCATAACCTATGAGCTCGAACACTTAGATCTTGAAATATTAAGCTCGGTACTCGACCCTAAGAAAGTTTTTCCAAATCTTAAAATACTTAAAATTGCACAAGATCGATTACTAGAAAAAAAATATATTAACGATCTCGATATTGATACAGCTAATTTCCGACCTATAAGCTCAATTGAGGATATAGAAAATATTCAGTTTGATTCCGATTGTTTTCTTAAGCTCAGAAAATCTGGATTTGATGGGAGGGGTCAATTAAAGGTTAATGACCAAAAAAGCTTAATTACAGGCTTTCAGAAATTTGAATGCTTACCTGCAATATTAGAGCAATGTATAGAATTCGATTTTGAGTGCTCAATTATCGTTGGTAGAAATAAATCTGATGAATATTTTTTTTATCCAATCACAGAAAATCTTCACCATAATGGAATTTTAATTCATACCAAACTCTTAAATAATCCTGCATTGCAAAAACAAGCTGAGGATATTGCTAGAAAGATAATGGGGAGCAGTAATTATATCGGGGTGATGGGTATAGAGTTCTTTAACGTAAGTGGAAATTTAATTGTGAATGAAATAGCACCAAGAGTTCATAACTCAGGGCATTGGACAATTGATGGAGCTAATTGCAGTCAATTTGAACTACACTTAAGGTGCATCACTAATCTTGAAATTCCCCATGAAATACAAATACAGGATGTACAAATGTTTAATATTCTAGGATCTATGCCTAACTTAGCATCATTGAGCACGGAAACTAATATATTTATCCATGATTACAAAAAAAGCCCAAGAGAAAATCGAAAAATAGGACATATTAATGGGGTTTCATTGAATAATGCTCAGATCCAGGCGATCAAACAGCTATTGCTCTTGTAAACTAGTTCCACCTACGGTTAATTTATCGATCCTTACGGTTGGCTGACCTACTCCAACTGGAACGGACTGACCATCCTTGCCGCAAATACCAATGCCCGGTGCTAATTTAAAATCATTACCCACCATTGATATTCTTTTTAAAACGCTTGGTCCGTCCCCTATAAGCATAGCGCCCTTGACAGGAGATTGTATTTTTCCGTTTTCAATCAAATATGCCTCACTTGCTTCAAAAACAAACTTACCCGAAGTTATATCAACTTGACCACCAGAAAATCCAGGGGCATAAATTCCACTTTTTACACTCTCAATAATTTCATCTTTGGTTTTATCTTGTCCGATCATATATGTATTTGTCATTCTTGGCATTGGTATATGCGCATAGCTCTCTCTTCTTCCATTACCAGTGGCACTCACATTCATAAGATTCGCATTTTGTTTATCTTGCATAAAATTCACAAGCTTCCCATTCTCAATTAATATTGTCTGATTAGAGGGTTGCCCTTCATCGTCAAAATTTAACGACCCCCTTTCTCCTGGTAATGTTCCATCATCAAAAACAGTAACTTCCTTTGAAGCAATCTTTGCTCCGAGTAGCTGATTGAATGAGGATGTTTTTTTTCTGATAAAGTCACCTTCAAGACCATGCCCAATTGCCTCATGCAATAAAATTCCTGGCCAACCATTACCAAGCACTACTGTTTGCTCTCCACTTGGACATTCGACTGCATTTAGATTCACTGAGGCGATCCTAATGGCTTCATCAATAATAGAATCTAAGTTATGAGTTTTTGCTTTAAATTCCTCAATAGAATACCTACCTCCAACTCCAACATAGCCCTGCTCATTCTTACCATTCTCAGATAACAATATACTAAGGTTAAGCCTAACAAGTGGCCTAATATCTCCAATAAATTCTTCCTCAGAATTACAAATCAGTACTTTCTCAAATGTAAAACTTAAACTAGCCTGCACTTGCTTGACTCGATTATCCTTATCTCTAGCCTTTTTATCTAAAAGTGACAATAAATTAACTTTTTCATTTTCTTTCATCTCATAAATAATATTTGATGAGGTATAAAGACTATCTGATCTATTAATCCTCGTAGGTCTAATTTCTCTTGAATAAGCAAGATTATTTATGTTGTGAGCAAGATTGATAGTATTGTTTATGCTTTTGTTATCCAAATTATTCGTATAAGAAAAACCTGTTTTCTCTCCTTCGATAGTTCGAATACCTATCCCTTGATCGATACTAAAGCTTGCATTTTTGATTATGCTATCTTCAAGTGACCAGCTCTCAATTTCTTTATATTGATAATAAAAATCTGCAAATTCCGTCTGCTTTGAAAAAAGCCGGCCTAAATAGGTATTTAAATTTCCTCTTGATATTGGTGAGGTGTTCTCTAATTCATTAATGATTTTATTTGTGAAATCTGAAGGCATAAAACTATAAACTTTGACAATTTGAGTTAGCAATTTCTCCTGTAATTAACTCAACTAAAGGATCCTCCCAATTTCCTGAAATACAGTAAGCTGCACGACTTATACCCTGAATTGGCTGTTTAAATATTTGAGAAAACAACAATAATGCTGTCCCTACTCCAGGTCCTGCAAAAAATCCAATAGATGGTAGCGCGTCTCCCGCATCATCAGATACCAAAGCAAGTTGAAGATAGTTCTCATTTACAATATCAAGATTACCAGTAATCGATATATCTGCTATCGGTCCAGATAATAGAAAATTTTCCGTGTAGGCTATACCAGAACTAATTAAATAGTCTGCGCTTATCTCGTCATAGGATAAGCCAGGCGAAAAGACATCCCTAAAGTCAAAAGCTAATCTTCTAGGCAATGCTGTAAAGCTCATCAGCCCTGCAATCCTGCCTGCCCCGGGTTCAAGATTAGGCAGTAACCCATCGGATAAATTTATTTGAATCTGTCCCTCCAAAGTATCTGATTGCCAATTTGATAGATTGTCCTGCCAAAGGAGCTCACCATTTAAATATAGGTAATTTCCTTCGATTGCTAGATCAACACCAAGATTATCCAAAGTATTTGATACATCAGATGCAGTTAATTGAAAATTTACCTGAGAAGAATACTCTGAATCATCAGATCCCACTTGAATTCCATTCATTTCAATAATATAACTCTGATTTACTAACGTTAGATCATCAATCTTTAGTATGTCATTTTCAGTATTAGCTGTTATTTCTAAATTCCCTATGAGTCTATCTTGCCAGTAAAAATTTTTAATATTGATACTAAAATTATCTAAGCTTTCACCGGGGGCTAACCGAAATACTTGATCAGGATGAAAAGCCATTTTTTGAAGCTCGATCTGGTAGTTAGAACCTGACAAACCCTCAGTTAAGCTAATATTACCAATAATATCATCACCAAAGATCTCATAACTTGCATTTCCAACGTCATTAATAAAATGAATGCTGGTAGTACCAATGGGGACTCCATTCATGCGGGCATTGATAATGTCAATATCAATTTCCTTGATATTTGAGTTAGCATTTTGTTGAGAATTAAAAACAATCCAATCTGCTAAGTCCATTGTTTGTGTTGAACCGATGATAAAAAGACCTTCCTCTACAGGGCTTAGATCAAGTGATTGATTGAGCTGAATGACACCATTTTCAAAAATTATCGATTGATTCTGAAGGCCTCTGTAATTCATATTGATAAAGATCTCATCATTAAGGCTGCCTATGGATTTGATTTGATTATTATTAAAATAGGTTGTATTTAAAAATAGATTCCAAGATTGTTGTCCCGTCTTAGAAAATGGCTCTGGCATACTAATAGAAAAATCTTCTAAGTCAGAACTTATCTCGATTAACATTTTAGGTGATTGATCATCAAGTTCACGAAATATACTTGGGCGCTTAATTGCTATTGAGCCATAGGCATTAGCTTCAATAAATGGAGCCCAATCAGGAAAATAGATAGCCATAATCTCATTGGTAAATAGCCTACCATTTAAAATCCATTCTGAATCATAAGGAAACTCATAGATCTCACTGATTTCAATTTCAATTAATTCCTCATAAATTTTTGCTTCCATATTTGAGCTTTGAATCCCAAGGGGTGAAATGAATATGCTGCCCGCAATATTATTAACTCGAAGACTGTTATTTATAAATTCGAGCTCAAGATCAGTAAAATTTGAATCTATTTGATAATCAATTATATTTAAAGGAAAAAGCTCTGTTGTGATACTAATATTTAAATTGATATCTCCATCAGTAAACTCAAAAGATGGATCCTCATATCTCATTGTTGGGATTGATCGTGCAAGCGCAAGATAAACGTCATGAAGATCAAAAGCATTAGCAACATTCATGCTGACAATATTAAATATTGGAGTATCAGAAAAATTAAGATTTAGTCGAAAAATATCATCTCTTGAGAACACGCCACCTTTTCCCTCTATATAAATATCTCTTTCAAAGAACTGCCCGTGTGTATTATTAAAATTTATTTCACGATTGATGACAGGAGAGCTCAATTGCATAAAAGAGGCATTAAATGATCCAAATATTGCATCATCTAGAAAATTATCATTATTTGTAAATTGTACTTCTAGATCTAAATTTTCTATCTGCCCATCAAGCAACTCAAATTCAAAAATATCCTCTCCAAGGGGACCAATAAAATCTACATATTTATTAAGCGAAAGATTGCTCAGCTGAGTATTTAAAGCTATGGAATTTAAATTTTTGTCATTGATCGATAGCTCAGAACTTAAGTTAATTACCTCATCATCGTTTAGTGCATATAAACCTATAATCGAAAAAACTTCTTTATCATCTTCATAGGCATACGTTATTTGACCACGGAGCTCTTCAAAATAGATATCAGAATTACCATAATTTAATGATATATCTGCTGCATTAATTCCTAGATCAATTTGATTATCTGAGTAATCTAACACCCCACTGAGGTTTATCAATGAAAATTGATCATTTTGAACTGAAATATTAAAATGATCGGCACGGATACTTTCAATTTTAATTTTCCTCTCTAAATCTATCCTGCCGAACAACTCATAATCCTCGATCATACCTTCAACATTGAGCCCTGAAAGCATTTCAAATGAATTAGCATTCGTATTCAGAAAATTCTCTGATAAAAGTTTCAAAAAGGTTGCATCAAAATAATTACCAGTAATCCCAAATGAAGATATTTCTCGATTTCGAGTTAAATTTAAATCTAAATAGGCATTTTCAGCCCAAAAAGTATTCTCATGATTAAAATCAATATTAGAAAAGAATAAATTTGTTGATGAATTTAATCGCTCCCATTCCATTTGAAATGCAATATTATCAAATGCAGAACCTAGCAAATTTATGTTGTCTATAGACTGAAAACTTAAGCTTCCTGTTGCTACACTGCCTTCTCGATAGCCCGCCCAAATTGATGCATTGAAACTGCCTGAAAAAATCTCTTCATTTATATAATCTTCTAACAAGATTAAGATATCTTTATCGCTAGCGCCTCTTGCCTCAATAAAAAAATCATAACTTTCAAGCCTAATATCCTGTGACTCTACAAATACCTCAACTTCATCTATACCAAGAATATTTTCTCCAATAATATTGACTGTAATTTGTTCCGTTCCGAATTGTAAAAACAATACGAGATCAGAGAAATTAAATTCTTGATTGCTACTATTGATATTGAGGTCTAAATGATTAATTAGCAGTGTGCAATTTAATGGCACAAATATTACGCTATTCACTTGATTTAAAGATTGCTGATTTTCTATTAAAGTTCCATTATCGAAATCAATGACCCCCTGATCTATTATTAAAGCTCCTATTGGCGCATTATCATTGAAAAGAAAATTCCATAAATTTGGTCTAAAAATTAATTCAGAATTAGTACTAAATTTAATTTTATTTTGATTAATAATTTGAATGTTTGAAAAGCCTAGCTCGGGCCCTCTTAGCTGCCACTGCAAAGTAACATCATCATAAAGAAATTGGTTATTTGAAATATTGCTTATCTGACTTCTTAAATAGTTTTGAAAAGTCATATTTTGCTCAATTATAAGCTTTAGTGCAGCAAAAGTTAGGGCTATAAAAATAACCATGACCCCCATACTAAAGGCAAGAAACTTTGTTAAGCGTAAAAAGAATTTCATTTATTTATGATAAGGATGACCAATCATTAAAGTATAACTTCTATAAATCACTTCAGCCATTATAGGTATCATAATTTGATGACCGAAAGTTAAGCTTGAGAGGCTTAAACTTTCGTCAAAATAGCTTTTAACGTTATTAGGATGTCCATATGCTGAGCCAATAAAAAAATGTAACTCTGAAAACCCTTGAGATAATGACTGCAAATGGTTGCTGAGCTGTTGACTATCTAATACCCTTGAGGGCGAATCAAGGCCAATATAGTAATGTCCCGTCGGTTTGGAAAATGGCTTAGCTATATTGGAATATTTAATAAGATTTTTGTAGAGCAAAGATTTTTCAACTAATACAAGCTCATATGGAAATCTAAATTTATCTGCATAATTATCAAAGCCAGCATAAATCCATTTAGGAAATTTATCCTGATCGATATGCAGGTTAAATTTCATTTAAGAGCTACATAATTGCTTTTGCCTGATGCACCCCAAAGCTTCTCAAGTGCATAGAATTCTCTAACATCTTGAGTCATAAGATTAACAGTCGTTGTGAAAGTATCGATCAATATCCAATCACTTATTCGCTCACCCTCAACCATTGACTTAATATTAAATTGCTTTTTTACAGCGTCAGAAACCTTATCGGCTAACGAAGAAATATGCCTATTAGATCTTCCTGTGACTATAAACATATAATCGATCATATTTGATAAATTATTGAGATCTAAAAGGATAATATCAGTTGCTTTTCCCTCGTCTAAGATCTCAAAAATCAATTGGTTTAAATCTTCTGTTTTCATCTGTTTTTTACAATAGGTATTATATCTGGATGCAGAACATTTGATAAATTCATATCCTGTATTATTATTTCTTTTACTTGAGTCGATGACATATCAATCATTGGGCCCTCAAAATATGTGATTCCTCCTGGTTCTCCAAATGATTTAGGTTCATACGGATATTTATTTAATTGTTCTATGTTAACTCCAGGCCTACCTACAATAAGCACATGTGATTTTCTTAGAATAAAATCAAAATTTTTCCATTTTGATCTATTCTCCCAGTTATCAGCTCCAATTAAAAAAATAATATTTGAGTTTACATAAGATTCTATAAAAAATTTTACTGTCTCATAGCTATAGGAGATAGCCTCCTTCTTAATTTCATAAGTACTAAGCTCTAGGTAAGGATAACGTTTTAATACTTGATCAATACATAATAATCGATCAATAGGGCTTAAAAATGCCTTATCTTTTAATGGTGATTGATAATTAGGAACAAGAATTATTCGATTTAAGTTTAACTCTTTATGAACTGACTTAATGACTTCCTCGTGACCAAGATGGATTGGATCAAAACTTCCTCCATACAATAAGATATTTTCTTTCTTCATTTTTTCTTAAGAAGCTTTTTTGAGGGCAATGGAATTCAAAAACTTGGTAAGCTCATCCCAGCCAGAAGAATCCGCTACTCCCTTAATTGACTTTTCTAGAATAAAAATTTTATGAAACATAAGTTCAATGAAGCTTTTATCATAATACTGTAGCGCAAGATGAAATATTGGTTGTCTTTTCTTCCAAACACCGTATTTAGAAAGATCTAAGTTTCTATTTTTTATATCAGTTTGATCCAAAATAATATTATATAGAATCTTAAAATCCCTAAATATTGCAAATAATATTTGAGGCAGAGGGGCATTTGCCTTCCTCAGCGTATAGTAGATCCTAAATATTTTTTTTTCATTGCATTCAAGAACTGCATCAGCCAATTTATAAGCATCAAAACTAGAGGCATTATCACTTATCTTTATTACATCATTTTCATCAAAGTTAACCTTTAGGGGGTCTAGAGATAATGTATGGATGAGATTATTTGCTGCGTATAGATTATTTTCTGACAAGCTAGCAAGCGTAATTGCTGCATTTATTGTAAGGGTAATATTTAGTTTTTTGGCTCTACTTTGAATCCAGGCAGGAAAATCCTTATCTTGAATTGGCCAACATTGAATTAATAAGCCATGCTCTATAACAAATTTTATCCATGCTTTATTTTCATATTGGTAAGTAACAAAGGGGGCATGAATGATTATTGAGGTATTTTCTAAACCTGATTCCCTAAGCCTATTTAAAATACTGATCAGCTCATCCTCTTTTATAGAAAAACTATTAAGGTGTAGGAAATGAAATTCTGCTGAGGCAAAAAGTGAAGGCGAAAAAATACGCTCCGCCCAACTAAGAATATCAAACGTCCGAGAATGACTTTCTCTTGTGCCAAATGTATATCCTCTAGAGATGAGTGACTTTGAAATCATATCCTCTACGTCTTGGGAAAGTAGCAGTTCATTACTTGAAACTAGGTAAATATTACATTTAGTGTCTAAAAGGTCTTGATTCATCGAATTTAGACTAATCTTCACTTTGAGCGCCTCCCCATGGGTGACAAGTGATTATTCTCTTTAAGCCGATGAAGACTCCTTTTAGGGGGCCTTCTTTTTTGATAGCAAAAATCATATATTGTGAGCAAGTGGGATGATATCTACAAGATGGTGGGAATAAAGGTGAAATACAATATTGGTAAATTCGTATGATACAAATAAAGATTTTAGCTATCAAAAATCTCACTTTACTTATAAATATTTCCAAATTGTGCCTTCTTTTGTATCTTCAATACTAATTCCCTGTGAGAGTAAGTCATCTCTGATTCTGTCAGACTCTGTAAAGTCTTTTTTACTTCTTGCAATATTTCTAAGCTCCAAAAGGTTTAATATTTCTTCTTCAGTTAGCTTTAAATTATTATTTTCCTGAAACCACTGCTTAGGGGAATAGCTGAGAATACCAAGAAAATCGCCACATTTTTTTATTGCAGCAATTAATGCAACACGCTCAGCCTCATTGCCTTGAGAATTTAATTGCTTAACGATTGCAAAAACTTCAGCTAAAGCCTTAGGGGTATTTAAGTCATCCTCTAAGGCCTCAAAAAACTTTTTACAAATTTGATTAACCTTTGCTTCATCAGGCTGAACATCTGTTTCAAATTTAAGTAAGGCATCATACATTCTATCCAGCTTGTCTTTTGACTCCTCTAAAATACTATCAGTCCAATCTAAAGGTTGACGATAATGTGTTCCGATTAAGGCCATTCTAATGACTTCGCCATTTGCCTCATTTAGTAAGTTACTCACAAGAAGCACATTACCAAGTGACTTACTCATTTTCTCTGATTTCACATTTATTAAACCATTATGAAGCCAATAATTAGCAAACCTTGTGATACTTAATCCGCATTCACTTTGAGCAATCTCATTTTCGTGATGAGGGAAAATAAGATCTGAGCCACCTCCATGTATATCAATCGTCTCACCTAGATGTTGATAAGCCATTACAGAGCATTCAATATGCCATCCAGGTCGTCCATACCCCCATGGACTACTCCATCCAATCGTATCTTTATCCGATGGCTTCCAAAGAACAAAATCACCAGGATTTTTTTTATTCTTTGATACTTCTACTCTTGCACCAGAGATTAGCTCATCAATATTTCTTCCTGATAATTTTCCATACTCACCAAATTTACTAATATCGAAATAGATATGGTTATCAGACTCGTATGCAAAATCCTTTAATTTAAGTTGCTCAATAAAATCAATAATCAACTCAATATGATCTGTAACCTTTGGTTCAATACTAGGACTTCTTACACCTAATGCAGCCATATCTTTTCTATAAATATCAATGTATTGGGTTGTTAGTTTTTCAATACTTATTCCCCTTCTCTTGGCCTCATCATTTATTTTGTCATCGACATCAGTAATATTTCGAACATAGGTTAAATTAAACTTTCTCTCGAGTAGCCTTGCTAAGATATCAAAGACCACTGGGGGTCTCGCATTACCAATATGTGGGTGGTTGTAAACCGTCGGTCCACAGACATACATTTTTACGCTATCCTGAGAGATTGGCTTAAACTCTTCCTTTTTTTTGGTTAGCGTATTAAACAAATGCATCTTAAACCCAATCTTAAATTAATGTTAAAATCAATTACTAATTTTAATGGATATCAATATTGAAAGATAAGTTATTTCAAAAAAGAATCTCAATTGAACAAGTAGAGGAAGGCACTGAGCTAGCTCCAAAATTTGATGAACAAGGGCTAATCCCTGTCATCACTATGGATGTTCACAGCAAAGAAATACTCATGCTCGGCTATATGAATAAGGATAGTTTTGAGCTTAGTATTAAAACAGGTGAAGCTCACTACTATAGTAGAAGTCGCAAGGTAATATGGCATAAAGGGAAAACCAGTGGACTGATCCAAAAAATTAGAGAAATGCGAATTGATGATGATCAAGATGCCATTTGGATTCAAGTTGAAGTTGAAGGAAGTGCAAGTTGTCATGTTGGTTATAGGTCATGCTTCTACAGAAAAGTAAGTCAAAATGCAAATGGAAGCATTCATCTAGAATTTACTGAAAAAGAAAAGACCTTTGATCCTAATGAAGTTTATGGTGACTCACCTAATCCTACGATCTTATAACTAAAGCTGTTGAAGAATCCTATCTGCTAAACCTCTGGCTAATTCTCGTTGAATTTGTAGCGATTCTCTTTGTTTTGCAATGAGATTATTTAGATCAAACCCATAGACCCTGCTCAGTGTAATTGTGTCTAATGACCTTATAACTCTTCCCTCTAAAAGTACCTCAAAACTTACGGTATAAGTTATTTCATACTCTGTCGGGAGATTATTAAGCGATAGAGTAAAGATCTCTTCATTGAGCGCTTCATCTCTAATATTAATTCTTAATCCTTCTCCGGAACTATTAGGCCTGAATTCTGATAATTCAATAAGTCGCCTCATCTCTTGAGAAAGAAGTGAATTTGGGGCAATGCTTATAAAATCAATACCATAAGAATTAATATACTCGCTACTGTATGCTTGCTCTTCTAGTACAAATCCACAGCTAGAAGTAAATATTACGGTTATAATTACGGAAATTATTTTTTGGTATTGATTCATAAATTTAGCCTAAACAGTATTACATATGTACCCTTTTAAAGACATAGAGAATAAATGGCAAACTTACTGGGAGAAGAATAAGACTTTTCAAGTACCAAAAGATATTGATAAATCTAAGCCAAAATACTACGTTCTTGATATGTTCCCATATCCAAGTGGTGATGGGCTCCATGTGGGCCATCCAGAGGGATATACTGCCTCAGATATTATTGCTAGGTTCAAGCGAATGCAAGGCTTTAATGTACTTCATCCGATGGGGTGGGATGCTTTTGGCCTTCCTGCAGAGCAGTATGCAATTAAAACAGGTACTCACCCAAAAATTACTACTGAAAAAAATATTAATAGATTTAAAAAGCAGCTTAAGTCATTTGGATTTTCATACGACTGGGACCTTGAGATAAATACGACCGATCCAGATTACTACAAATGGACTCAATGGATATTTTTACAAATGTTTAAACATAATCTTGCATATCAATCCAATATGCCTGTTTGGTGGTGCGAACAACTTGGTACGACACTCGCAAATGAAGAGGTTACTGATGGGTTATCTGAAGTTGGCAGTTTTCAGTGCGAGCGTAAACCACTAAAGCAGTGGATGTTAAAAATTACCAATTATGCTGAAAAACTCTTAGAGGGACTTGATTCTCTGGATTGGCCTCTAAGCACCATTGAAATGCAAAAGAATTGGATAGGTAAAAGTATTGGCGCAGAAATAAATTTTAAAGTAGAGAAAAGTGACGAGATTATTTCAATTTTTACGACAAGGCCTGATACTATCTTTGGTGCAACATATATTGTTCTGTCACCGGAGCATGAATTAGTAAGGCAAATTACAAAGGATGAATTCATATTAGATATTGAGAAATATATTAATCTCTCGGCAAAAAAATCTGATCTAGAGAGGACTGCCCAAACCAAGGAAAAATCTGGTGCCTTCACTGGTAGCTATGCGATAAATCCTGTTAGTAAAAAGTTAATTCCAATTTGGATTGCTGATTATGTACTTGCGCACTATGGGACCGGTGCAATTATGGCTGTCCCCGGGGAAGATCAGAGAGATTGGGAATTTGCTGTTCAGTATAACCTTGAAATTATAAGGACCGTTCAACCTCCACCTGAATTTGATGGTGAAGCTTATACCGGAGAGGGTATCTCTATAAATAGCAACTTTCTTAATGGTTTAAATATTGAAGATTCAAAAAAGAAAATTATTGAATATATTGAGTCGAATAATATTGGTAATAAGAAAATTAATTATAAATTAAGAGACTGGCTTTTCTCAAGACAGAGATACTGGGGAGAGCCCTTCCCAATTCTCTTTGATAACGACATCATTGTTCCTATTGATGAAGCTGAGCTTCCAATAACACTTCCCGAGCTAGAGGACTTTAAGCCTAGCGGTTCACCAGAAGGGCCATTAATTAAAGCCAAGGATTGGCTGACAGTAAAGCAGGATGGTAAAGAACTATTTCGTGAAACAAATACTATGCCTCAATGGGCTGGATCCTGTTGGTACTATCTAAGATACATAGACCCAAAAAATCATACACAATTAATTGATAAAGAATTGGAAGAATATTGGATGCCAGTAGATTTATATGTAGGTGGGTCAGAGCATGCCGTTCTACATTTACTATATGCAAGATTTTGGCATAAGTTTCTTTATGATATTGGTATAACCTCAACTCCAGAGCCTTTTAAAAAATTGGTGCATCAAGGGATGATACTTGGTGAAGCTGAGTACTATGCTTATCAGGATGGAGGTAAATTTATATCTTCAAAAAATATTAAAGAGATTCATGAGTCTCAAGATTTAAAACAAATAAAAATTGATGAGACTGATGTAGTTGAGAAAGATGGTTTTTATTTCTTAAGGGATTACTCAAATATTCAGCTTGAACTTAAAAGCTCAAAAATGAGCAAAAGTAGAGGTAATGTTGTCAATCCTGATGAGATAGTAAACAAATACGGAGCTGATGCTTTTAGACTCTATGAAATGTTTATGGGTCCACTTGAGCAGGTAAAGCCCTGGAGCACCAGTGGCGTAGAAGGTACTTATCGGTTCTTAAATAGGGTTTGGAATCTTTTCATAGATAGTGAAAGTGCAAGTATAAAAAATCATATTCATGATAATGAGGGAGAAGAATCTGAAAAAAGAATCTTGGCAAAGGTAACTAAAAAAGTTACCTCAGATATCGAAGCGTTTAGATTTAATACTGCAATCTCAAGCTTAATGGAAGCTCTAAATGCTCTTTATAAACTGGAGTCTATTAGCTTCAATACAGTGGAAAACTTTCTGTTACTCTTATCTCCTCTAGCTCCACATATATCTGAAGAGATATGGAATAGACTAGGTCATGCTGAGACTATAGCTTATGAATCATGGCCGATAGCTGATTCACATTATCTTGTCGAGGATGCATATGAGCTTCCTATACAGGTAAATGGAAAGGTAAGGGGTAAGCTCACGTTCAATATTGACCAGGATAAGGATACCGTTATAAACCTCGCTAAAAAGGAACCTTCTATTGCTAAATATATTTCTGGAGGTGAATTAGTTAAGACGATCTATGTTGAAAAAAGGATCCTGAACTTTGTGATAAAAAATTGAATTATTGAAATTATTGATATAAAAACTAAGGTGCTAAGTAAACCAAATTCACCAAAAGGCGTTTTTCCTATTGTGCCATTGACTTCTCCCCTCAGAATCATTTGAGATTGTATAGGAAGTTTTGATGCAATACTGCCATCAGGATTAATATGTCCAGAAATTCCTGTATTTGCCGATCTTAAGAGAGGCTTACCAAATTCTTTGGCTCTAATTTGAGAAAAACTAAAATGCTGGCTCAGTGCCGACGAATCATTAAACCAACCATCATTAGTAATGTTGAGAAAAATATTTGATTCCTGGTTGCTAAAAAAAGTCTCATAAAATGCATCCTCAAAACAAATGGATGGGGCAAAGTATATATCTTTTATTAAGATAAAACTTTGAGTATCGTCTCCCTTTTCGATAAGAGGAATAGGCACCCTTATATTGTTAAAAATACTAGAAAAATAGTCACTTAGAGGGATATACTCTCCAAAAGGTACTAGCCTTCTCTTAAAGTAAGTTTGCTTTGATTCATGGGTCAATGATATTAACTCATTGGAGCTATACCTAGGATCTTGTCCTCTATTCAGTGCTCCAAAAATAATATCACTATTACTGCTTACAAGTTGATTGAATATCGTTTCATCTGGAAGTATAAAGGTTGCCTCAGGAAGAATTATGATTTCTGAAAAACTACTCTCTTGTGTAATTTTATTTAAATTATTCATTTCAATTTGATTGTAATTAGTACCCGACAATCGTGCTGATTGATCAATTCCAGTCTGAATGATTGAGTACCTAATTGAATTATCAATGGGATTTGTCCAATCAATGCTAGATAAAGATAAACTCATGATCACCAATCCAAACATCCAAATTATCATTGATTTTTTTTGTTTCATTCGAAATAACATTAATATACAAGAGCAAATATAGATTATAAAAAATGAAACTCCGATTCCCCCAATGATTGGGAATAAAGAGCCAAAAACTGAATACAACTGACTCTGATAAACTGAAAACCAAGGAAAGCCCCCAAGAATAATGGACCTTAAATACTCAAAAAGAACAAAAACAATTGGAAAGAGAAAAACAAAATTTCCCTCTCTATTCTTTATCATTAATTTCGTAAATAAAAAACTAAGACCAATAAAAAGAGCCATATAGCAAGCCAATAAAATGACAAGAAATATGCTTATTAACGTAGATACTTGTCCGTATTCATGAATGCTTATGAAGACCCAATGAATACCTGGTAAATACAATCCTAGGCCAAATAAAAATCCGATAAAAAATGATTTTAAGTATGCATTGCTAGGAATTTTAAGAAAAATTACTAACGGATAAATAAATAAAAAAATAAAAAACCAAAGATTAAATGGAGGAAATGCAAGGTTAAGCAACGCCCCGAGAAAAAAGAGAATTATAAAATACATTTAGCTTTATGAAACTTTTGATACTTCAATAAAGTGTATCCTTCTTCTATCGACACTAACTACTTTAAAAATAAATTTCTCAAACTCTATGGATTCACCCTTCTTTGGCAATCGCTCTAGATGATGCACCACTAAACCACCTAACGTATCATAATCAGCATCATCAAAGTTAACCTTAAAAAATTCATTAAATTCATCGATTCTGTATTGGGCTTTAATTTTGTATAAATTTTCAGAAAGCTCAACAATGGTATCTGTTTCCTCTATATCATACTCATCATCTATATCGCCTACAATTTGTTCGAGCACATCCTCAATCGTAGCTAGACCTGATACACCGCCAAACTCATCCACTACTATTGCTAAATGACTCCTACTTGCTCGAAATTGAGCAAGTAGCTTGTCCAGCTTCATTCCCTCAGGTATAAAAATTGCTTGTCTTAGATTATCTGAAATATCAAAAATCTCTTTCTCAGTAGAGATTGCATATTTAATTAGGTCTTTTGCTAGAAATATACCTAATACCTCATCTTTATCTTCCCCAATCACTGGAAATCTTGAGTGCCCGGATTCCGAAATAATCTTAATGTATTCATCAATCGTATCGTCTCGATCGAGAACAACCATTTGAGATCTAGGTATCATGATATCTCTGACATTAATATCAACAACTTCTAAAACGCCAAGCATCATTTTTAGAACATCATTTGAAACTAAATTATCTTGCTCAAGTGAACGCAAAAGATCTTCAGCCTTTTCTTTTTCATTATGAGCTTTCCCAATACCGAGTTTATTAAGAAAGAGTCTAAGAATATTTTTATTTGATTTACTCATTTATTGTATATAAGGATCAGAATAACCCAACTTTGAGAGTATATTAATTTCTTTTGCTTCCATTATAAGCGCCTCAGACTCAACCTCATGATCATATCCTAATAAATGAAGGACACCATGGACTATCATATGAGCCCAATGCTTATCTATATTTAAATGATTCATTCGAGCTTCTTTATCAATATAATCAGGACAAAGCAATAAATCACCCAGATGCTCCATCTCTTCTCCTGTTTCTTGAGAATATTTATATCCTTGGAAAGATAAAACATTAGTAGGTTTATTCTTTTTTTTATATTGTTGATTAATTTTTTTCATTTCTGCAAGGCTTGCATATTTAATGCATATACTTGTGTTATGCACAATATCGAGTGACTTAATAACTGCCGATACTAAATTATATTTATCCGGAATATTTGCCATCTTCTCATCATTAATTATTTCAATATTAAGTGCTGAACCGTCTAGAGACATTTATTTTTTCTTACTTATCATTTCATAGGCATCAATAATTTTTCTTACTAATGGATGTCTAACTACATCTTTTGAGTCAAAGAAAGTAAATCCAATCTCTTTGATAGATTCTAGTATTTCAATGGCATGAATTAAACCTGAGGTCGTTCCATTTGGGAGGTCAGTTTGAGTAATATCACCCGTAACAACAACTTTAGAGTTAAATCCTACTCTGGTTAGAAACATTTTCATTTGAGTTATCGTCGTATTTTGTGCCTCATCCAGTATGATAAATGATTCATTGAGCGTTCTGCCTCTCATATAGGCCAATGGTGCAACTTCGATGATCTGCCTTTCCATCATCCTTGCAACTGTCTCGTAACCTAGTAGTTCATAAAGCACATCAAACATGGGCCTTAAATATGGATCAACTTTTTGACTTAAATCACCAGGTAGAAATCCAAGTTTTTCACCCGCCTCAACTGCAGGTCTTACAAGAATAATTCTATGAACCTCTTCGTTTTCAAGAGCCTGTACACCAGATGCAACGGCTAGATATGTTTTTCCTGTTCCGGCAGGTCCAATCCCAAAATTAATATTAAATTCTTGGATATTATTAATATATGTAAGTTGATTAGCGCCTCTTACATCAATTTTTCTTCTTCTTGTTTTAATCAGTTTGATGGGTTTAGTATTTGGCTCGGGCATACCAAGAGATTGCCTCAACATAAAATTAAATTTTTCTTTGCTAATTTCCCCGACTGAGCCGAGCTGATATAACTCTAAAATAAGATTTTTAGCATTAAGACTAAAATCTGCCTTACCGTCAATTTCAATCCTATAGCCCCTGATTCTTATTTCAACATTTAATTCTTTTTCAATCAGCTTTATATTTTGATCAAATTCTCCACATAGATTCAATATTCCCTTTGGAACCTCTGGAGTGAGATCAAAGGTAATAGTTGATACTTCAAAATTATTAAGCATAGATTCGCTCTTGTGCTGGTAATGCCATTCTGCCTCGTAATGAATTAGACATAGCGTGGGTAATCTGAACTTCAATTATTTTTCCGATAAATTGATGATCTCCAGGTAAATTAACCCATTTATTGTTTTCTGTTCTCCCAGTAATTTCGTTTTTATTTTTCTTAGATAGATTTTCTATTAAAACCTTCTCTACCGATCCAACCATATCCTGACTAATCCTTTGGGCATTGCTATTAATTTTTGCTTGTAAAATTTCAAGCCTTCTTTGCTTCTCCTCGATAGATACTTCATCATTTAGCATGGATGCTGGTGTACCAGGCCTTGGGCTGTATAAAAAACTAAAGCTATGATCAAATCCAACGTGATCAATTACATTGAGTGTCTCCTCAAAGTCACTAGCTGTCTCTCCAGGAAAACCTACAATAAAGTCAGAAGACAGTGATAATTTTGGGTTTCTAGATTTTAATTTTTCAACAATTTTTAAAAAGTATTCTCTGCTATAACCCCTCTTCATCGCTTTTAAAATTTTATTTGATCCACTTTGAATTGGCAGATGAAGATAGCTTCCAAACTTTGAATCTGAAGTTATGACATTAATTAAATCTGCATCAAAATCTATTGGATGTGAGGTTGTAAAACGTATTCTTTTAACTTCATCAATCAAAGCAATAAGCTCTAATAGAAAAGAGAATTTTACTTGTTTGCCATTTACTAATTGACTCTTATAGGCATTCACATTTTGTCCTAAAAGATTAATTTCGCTCACTCCTTTCTGAGTAAGATGAACAATCTCATCGAGTATATCCTCAACTGGTCTGCTCAGTTCTTCACCTCTGGTATAAGGGACTACACAAAATGCGCAAAATTTATTACACCCCTCCATAATCGATACAAATGCAGTAGGCTTAATGTCTATCGCATTGGGTAAATAACTGAACTTTTCATTTTTATAAAATTTGATATCTACCACTCTCTTTTTATGTAGTTTTGACTCACTAACAAGATGAGGTAATTTATGAAGTGTCTGTGGCCCAAAAACAATATCCACATAGGGTGCCCTTTTAATAATGGCATCTCCCTCCTGAGACGCGACACATCCTCCGACAGCAATTAAAATGTCAGGATTTTTTTGCTTAAGTTTTTTCCATTTACCAAGCAAAGAAAAAACCTTTTCTTGAGCCTTTTCTCTGATAGAGCATGTATTCATAATAAGAATATCAGCTTGATCTGCGGCTAATGTAGCCTCTGCGGCAAAATGATTTTTCAGAAGGTCTATGATTTTTTCAGAATCATATTCATTCATTTGGCAACCAAATGTCTGTATAAACGCCTTGTTGATCATTAAAAACTAAAAAGGTATATCGTCATCAAATGGATCATCGGAAGAGGCCGATGTAATATTTGGGCTTTCGCTTGAGTCTGAGCTACCCCTGGAATCAAGAAATTGAAAATTATCTGCTATGACCTCTGTGGTATACCTATCCTTGCCATCTTGATCTTGCCACTTATTGGTTCTTAAGCTTCCTTCTACATAAATCTTGGAGCCTTTTTTTAAATATTGAGATACCGTCTCAGCTCTCTTACCAAAAAAAACCACTCGATGCCATTCGGTTCTCTCTTTAGATTCGCCGGTAACCTTATCTTTCCAAGCGTCACTGGTAGCTATGCTTACTCTTGCTACACTACCCCCAGTGGGCATTTCACGGATATCCGGATCAGCACCAAGGTTTCCAACTAAAATGACTTTATTTACTCCTGACATAAATAAATTATAACACCAAGTCCTTTACCACAGATAGCATCAAATTATGAGATTCAGATATAATTAGGAGTTTACTTTTATAAGTTAATTTTCTCAATGACCTCAAAAAACATAATCATTCAGGGTGCAAAAACCCATAATCTAAAAAATATCGATGTTGAGATACCAAGAGATAAATTAGTAGTAATTACAGGACTGTCCGGATCAGGCAAATCATCACTAGCCTTTGATACTCTTTATGCCGAAGGGCAAAGGAGATATGTAGAATCACTCTCATCCTATGCAAGGCAATTTCTCTCAATGATGGAAAAACCTGAGGTTGATGCTATTGAGGGCTTATCACCAGCAATTTCAATTCAACAAAAGTCCTCTTCACATAATCCTAGGTCAACCGTTGGAACAGTCACTGAAATTTATGATTACCTTAGATTGCTTTTTGCGCGTATCGGATCTCCAAAATGTCCTGAACATTTGGTTACATTAGAAGCAAAAGAAATATCTCAAATTGTAGACGAAACAATAAAAAAGTTTTCCGATGAAAAAGTTCAGATTCTGGCGCCTTGTATTCAGCAAAAAAAGGGAGAATACGAAAATCTTTTTAAAGAGCTTTCGCTTTTAGGCTTTATGCGATTTCTGGTAGATGGAAAAATCTATATGGCTGATGAGGTTCCAAAGTTAGATAAAAATATTAAGCACTCCATAGATGTCATTATTGATAGATTAACGATAGAAGAAAAAAATAGAGATAGGATCACAGATTCTATTCAAACCGCTTTACATGTCTCTAAAAGTACTGTCAAGATTTCATCTCAGGAGAAAAAAGAGATATTTTCAACTTTATTTGCCTGTCCAGACTGCAGCTACAGTCTTGAAGAAGTAGAACCTAGATTATTCTCATTTAATAGCCCATCAGGCGCTTGCAATCATTGCGATGGTTTGGGTACTAAATATTTTTTTGACGAAGAAAAAGTCATTATAAATTCTGATATTTCAATAAATGCCGGAGCAATTAGAGGCTGGGATAAAAATAACTTACTTTTTATTGAGTCGATGTCTTCGTTGGCTACTTTTTATGATTTTTCACTCTCAAAGCCTTTCAATACTATTGCAAAAGAAAAACAAAAGATCATTCTTTATGGAACCGAAGAAAAAATCCCTTTTTATTTTATTAATAAAAAAGGGGCTAAAGAAAGTCGAATACAAGCTTTTGAGGGAATCATCCCCTCTATGGAGCGACGCTATATTCAAACAGACTCAATGGCTGTCAAAATGTCACTTTCAAGATACAGAAGCCTAAAAAGCTGCCCCAAATGCCTTGGAACGAGATTAAATGATAATGCTAGAAATGTTTTTATTTCAGATAGAAATATATCTGAAGTATGTAATCTAAATGTTGAAAATTTAATCGATTTTTTCAAAAAACTAAATCTAATTGGCTGGCGTAAAGATGTTGGCACAAAAATTATTAAAGAAATTAAAAATAGGCTAATTTTTCTTCAGGATGTCGGTTTAAGTTATTTAGAAATTAGTCGAAGTGCTGAATCACTTTCAGGAGGTGAGGCACAAAGAATCAGATTAGCCTCACAAATTGGTTCTGGCTTGGTTGGAGTGATGTATATACTTGATGAACCCTCAATTGGACTGCATCAAAGAGATAATCAAAAACTTATTTCCACGCTAAAAAAACTAAAAGAATTAGGAAATACAGTGATCGTAGTTGAGCATGATGAAGAAATGATGCTTGAGGCAGATCATATTATTGATATCGGTCCTGGCGCAGGAAAGCATGGCGGTCTTATAGTTGCTCAAGGTGACGCAAAAAAAATAATTGCCTCAAAAAACTCGATCACTGGGAAATATTTATCAAAAAAACTTACCATCGACCCTCCTAAAAAAATATTACTTAAAAATCCGAATTTTATTTCAATAAAAAATGCCTCCTTAAATAACCTAAAAAACATTAATGTGGACTTCCCTTTGGGCGTTATCACTTCTGTAACCGGAGTCTCTGGCTCAGGAAAATCAACTCTTGTGAATGATATTCTGCTAAAGGTTGCGGAAGATTATTTTCAGGGGAAAACATTCAAACCGATTGCAGATGTTAAGGGCCTAGAGAAAATAACCAAAATCGTGAATATCAATCAAAGTCCGATTGGAAGAACACCTCGGTCTAATCCAGCTACTTATACAGGAATTTTTACACCCATTAGAGATCTTTTTTCTATGACGCCAGAATCTAAGTCAAGGGGCTATAAGGTAGGTAGGTTTAGCTTTAATGTAAAAGGAGGAAGGTGTGAAAGCTGCCAGGGAGATGGCATGATAAAAGTTGAGATGCATTTTCTTCCTGATATCTATGTCTCATGTGATGTGTGCTCAGGGGGCAAATATAATCGAGAGACACTTAGTATCAAATATAAAGGGAAAAATATTAAAGAGGTATTAGACTTAACTGTCTCAGAAGCCTTAGATTTTTTTGAAAACATACCATCAATCAGAGATAAATTATCTACGCTCCAGCAAGTTGGGCTGTCTTATATTCAATTGGGTCAGAGTGCTACTACTCTTTCCGGAGGTGAAGCACAAAGGATAAAGCTTTCCAAAGAGCTTTCAAAGCGCTCGACCGGATCAAGTCTATATATTTTAGATGAACCAACCACCGGTCTTCATTTTGAAGATATAAAAAAATTAACCAAAGTCCTTACTGAGCTCCGAGATCAAGGAAATACAATCATCATCATTGAGCATAACATTGATGTTATTAGATGCTCTGATTGGATTATTGATCTTGGCTTAGAGGGCGGTGATAAAGGAGGAGAGGTCATTTATCAGGGGCCGTATGAGGGTATTAAATCATGCAAATTATCACACACAGCAAAATTTCTTTAATATTATTTGATACCAATCGCAGATTTTATTTCTTTCAAGTAAGCTGAAGCTTCCTCCCTTGCTTGCTCTCCGCCTAATCTAAGACGCTTCTCAAGAAATGCCTCATCTCTTAAATATTCCATATAAGTTGATCTATAGGGGTCAAAAAAATTAAATATTTTCTCAAATAAAATAGACTTCATGTCCCCCCAACCAATTCCTTCAGCGTACATCTTCTTGATAGACTCAATTTCTTCTGAAGTGGCAAAATAGGTATAAAGAGCAAACAATGTACAATCTTTATATTCTTTAGGTACACCAGGCTCTAGGGAGTTCGTCTTGATCTTGTTAATTAATTTTCTTAATGGTTTCTCCTCAAGAAAAATTGGGATGATGTTGTTATAGCTTTTTGACATTTTTCTACCATCAAGACCAATGATAGTCTCTTGACTATGATTAGTGACCGCCTCGGGAATGGTAAAGATATTTCCATAATTATGATTAAATCTTAGCGCTATATCTCTCGTCATTTCGACATGTTGAACTTGATCTTTCCCTACAGGAACCTCATTAGCTTTAAACATTAATATGTCAGCAGACATAAGGATCGGGTAAGAATATAAGCCCATGGTAATTGCCTTATCTACATCATTGCCATCTTCAATATTTAAATCTGCAGCAGCCTTATAAGCATGGGCTCTATTCATCAACCCCTTGGCAGTAAAGCAAGTTAAGATCCAAGTAAGTTCAAAAATTTCTGGTATATCAGACTGCCTATAAAAAGAGGATCGATCACTCAGGCCTAAAGCTAACCAGGTAGCTGCAATTTTAAACGAGGATTCTCTTATTAATTGCGGATCATGGCTCTTAATAAGGGCATGATAATCAGCAAGAAAAAAGTAGCTTTTAATACCATCATCATTACTCTCCGCAATAGATGGTTTTATGGCTCCAATATAATTACCCAAATGCGGTATGCCGGTTGTTGTGATTCCTGTTAAGACTCTTTTCATATTAATAGCCCAATGCTAATCCATCTTTTCTTGATTCAGAAGCCCCTGAATAAACTAATGAATCAGGATCACGCCAAATTGATTGATACCCTCCAAAGAGACCGTCATTAGAATACTCAATATTATGACCTAATTTTAAAAGGTAATCTAAAGACTCTTTAGGAAGAGAATATTCACTAAATGACTTACCATAGGATATTGAAAATTCTCCCTTTGGATTGCTAGATCCTTCATGTCGCACGCGAGGCATATCTCCACACTGTTGTATGTTTAGGCCAAAATCGATCAGATTAACTAAAATCTGTGTATGGCCTTGCGGTTGCATATCAGCACCCATCACACCAAAACTAAACAGAGGAACATTACCTTTTGTCAGAAAACCGGGAATAATGGTATGAAAAGGTCTTTTAGCTTTCTCAATTCTATTCGCATGATTTTTATTAAGTGAGAAAAGCTCGCCCCTGCTTTGAAGTCCAAAGCCATATTTCTCAACAATAACACCTGAACCAAATCCACGATAATTGCTCTGTATGAGAGAAACCATAAGTCCATCACTATCGGCCACCGTTAAATACACAGTATCGCCTCCATGATTAATATCAGGGAAATGCGGATCTATTTTTAATACTTGGCTGGGATTAATTTTTTTTGCTAGATCTTCCGCATAGCCCTTAGAAATTAAATGCTCAATGGGCAGATCATTGAATTTAGGATCAGAATAATATTTTGCTCTATCCTCAAAGGCTAATCTTTTTGCCTCAATAAGAATATGAAGATATCTTGGGTCGCTTGGTCCATCAAACTTATGAAAATCAAAAAATTCTAAGATATTTAGCATTTGTAGAACCGTTAATCCCTGATTATTTGGTCCAATTTCCCATACATCATAGTCACGATACTTGGTTGATACTGGCTCGATCCAATCGGGCGAAAATCCACTCAAGTCATCATCTGTCATATAGCCATTTAATTTTTGGACTGACTTAATAATCTCTTTTGAGATATCAGAATCATAAAATACATTTAACCCCTCAGATGAAATAACCTGATAAAGTTTTGCTAAATTTTCATTCCTATAAATAGCTCCTGCCTTGGGTGGACTGCCATTTGGCAAATAGATATTTGCAAATGATGGGTATGTTTTGAGTACGTTCGACTCAAGGGCCCACTGCTTTGCAATCGTCTCAGAAACTGGGAATCCATCTAATGCATAATTTATCGAAGGCTTAAAGATCTCTTTTAAATCTAATTTTCCAAATTTTTTGTGTAAATATTCCCATCCTTTTACACACCCCGGAACTGTAACAGTGATTCCGCCTCTCTGAGGTAAAATTTTATTCTCCTTAGTGATACGGTCTATGTCTATTGAATTTGAACTAGGTCCGCTCGCATTTATAGCCTCTAATTTCTTAGACTTTGGATTCCATATGATTGCAAATAGATCACCGCCGACACCGCAACTACAAGGCTCAACCAATCCAAGCATAGCATTGGCAGCAATGGCAGCATCTATAGCAGTGCCTCCCTTTTTTAATACATTGATTCCTGCGCTAGTTGCTAAAGGTTCACTGGTTGCAACCATTCCGTTTCTACCAAACGCAACAGAACGCGATGAAAATATTTTAGTGTATGGTCTTTGCATTATTTCATTATCAAAGTAGTTATTTTAACTAACATGACTTAAAGTATAAATGTAGAATTCTTATAAGTATTGATATGAAACATCGAATAAACACCGAACAAAATAGTAGAGAGGCTAATTTCATTAAATTATTACAAAATCATGAAGCTTCAAGACAAATTCTTGCCTTTATTTTTATTGCACTCATGTCACTCGCTGCTTATGCAGACCCACATTTTATTAACTTAGCTCTAATATTAATCATCTTTGGCGCCATATTTAGACTCATTGCTAGCGGTGTCATCGTAAAAAATAAAGAGCTTTGTACAATTGGAATTTATTCCTTAGTGAGACATCCGCTTTATACCGGCAATCTTTTAATTCTCATTGGTTTTGCTTGTTTAGCGAATATGATTACTTGGTATGTCTTATTGAGTGCTTTTATTATCTTTTATTATCCACCTGCAATAAAGTATGAGGATGAAAAACTAAAGAATATTTTCAATGATCAATGGAAGGAATGGGCTCAAAATACACCAGCCTTGATACCTAAGAAATTAGTGCTAGATTTATTTTCAAATTGGTCATTGAGGAATTCATTTAAACTTAATGGTGAGCCAGTCATATTGTTATATGTCTTTATTTGGGCTTATGTTGCAACCTAATGACTGAACATGAAGAAGCTCTGAAGCGGTTTCGCCAAAATAAAATAAATCTCAATTCAGCTATACCCTTCAAGGAAGGCAATCAGTCTAAAATTTATAAAATTCAGACTGAATTTGACACTTTTATTTATAAAATACCATCTGGAAGTAATTTCATTGTAAAAACTATTAATGCATTTCTTATTAAAAGAGAGTACAAAATCTTAAAAAGAATACAGCATATCAAAGGTGTACCAGAGGTTTTTTTCTATAACAAAGGAATCTTTATGAAGTTTTATAATGGAGTAAATATACGCGACTACATGAATATCCATACTGAATTTAAGAATGAATTTTATGCCCAGCTTCTACAAACTATTCAAAATTTACACAATATGGGTATTGCGCATTGTGATCTTAAGCGCAAAGAAAATATCTTAATATTAGAAGATCAATCTTTTGTAATTCTTGATTTTGGTATTAGTTATAGATGTAGGAAGCGCTTTTTCCAACCTCTATTCAATCTTCTAAAACAAACCGACTTGAATGCCTATATCAAAATAAAATATGACAAAAATTATAATCATCTTAGTGATGATGACAAAAAGATTTACAAACTTACTCGAATCGAAAAGATTCTAAAAAAATATTTCTTTTAAATATAAGCTTATTCTTAGGTCGAATGATTTTCTGATGCTTGGTCTACTAGCTGTACGATTGCCTTAGGAGCACAGTCTCCAGGCCTAAAGCCTGCTTTAATAATTCTCAGATATCCACCAGGTCTTTCTTTAAACCTAGGACCGAGGTCCTGGAACAATTTACCTACGGCTTCTTTACTTCTTAGCTTATCAAATGCCTGCCTTCTTTTAGCGACACCATCCTCTTTGCTAAGAGTAATTAGAGGCTCAACAAATCTTCTTAATTCTTTCGCTTTTGGCAGTGTGGTACTTATGACTTCATGCTCAATAAGAGAAGATGCCATATTTCTATACATAGCTTTTCTATGTGAGCTATTACGTCCAAGTTTTCTGCCAGACTTTCTATGTCTCATAGTTTTTTACCGTATCTTATAAATCCTTAGGCATAATTGAGGCAGGTGGCCAATTCTCTAAGTGCATCCCAAGAGTAAATCCATGCTGCTCAAGCACGTGCTTAATTTCTGTTAGTGACTTTTTCCCTAGATTGGGTGTTCTTAATAATTCCATCTCTGTCTTCAGAACTAAATCACCAATATAGTTAATATTCTTTGCTTTTAAACAATTAGCAGATCTTACAGTAAGTTCTAATTCATCTATTGCCTTGAGGAGATTTGGATCAACCTCAATTTCTGCTTCTTTGGCTAAAACTTCGCTTTCATCCTCTAAGTCTATGAAGATATCAAGTTGGTTTTTAATAATACTTCCAGCACGTCTTACAGCTTCTTCATGATCAATCGTTCCATTGGTCTCTAGATCAATAATCAACTTATCTAAATCGGTTCGTTGTTCAACCCTAGCGCTTTCAACTGAATAGGTAACTTTTCTAACAGGGCTGAAGCTTGCATCTAAGAATAATTTACCAATAGTTTGTGTCTCCTCATCAAATTTTGATTGAGTTTTTGCTGGACGATAACCTCTACCAATCTCTGCCTTCAATGTCGCTACAAATCTGCCATTCTTGTTAAGATTTGCGATCACGTGATCTGGATTGATTACCTCAACATCAAGCTCACCAACAATATCTCCTGCAGTCACCACTCCAGGCCCTTCTTTATTGATTGTTAATTGCGAGGCCTTCGTGCCATGCAATCTGATAGCAACACCTTTGAGATTGAGTAAGATTTCAATAATATCTTCCTGCACACCATCAACGCTTGTGTACTCATGAAGTACTCCTTCAATCTCAACTTCAGTAATGGCAGCTCCTGGGATAGATGAGAGTAATACCCTTCTCATTGCATTCCCAAGAGTATGTCCAAATCCCCTCTCAAAAGGTTCAATTGAAATCTTTCCACTAAAATCGCTTTCAGAATTAACCTTGACGCTTCTAGGCTTTAAAAAATCTGATATAAACTCTGACATGATATTTCCTCTAACTTATTACTTTGAATATAACTCAACAACCAGATTCTCATTTATATCTGGAAGAATCTCATTTCTCTCTGGCAATGCTTTTAGGGTTCCTTGTAGTTTCTTCTCATCTACTTCAACCCACTCTGGCAAGCCAAGCTGTCCAGCTATGCTAACAGCTGCTTTTATCCGATCTTGAGATTTTGCTTTTTCTCTCACTTCAATAACATCTCCAGCCTTTACTTGAAAGGAAGGTATGTTAACAAGCTCATTATTCACTGTAATGCCTTTATGGCTAACAATTTGTCTCGCTTCAGCGCGTGTGGTAGCAAATCCCATTCTGTATACTACATTATCCAGTCTACCTTCAAGAAGCTTTAACAAATTTTCGCCTGTTGCTCCTTTTTTCTGGGCTGCCTTTTTATAGTAACGTCTGAATTGTCTCTCAAGAATGCCGTACATTCTTCTGAGTTTTTGTTTCTCTCTTAGCTGTAAACCATAATCAGAAAGGCGACCCCTTCCCTGTTTTTGACCTCCGGGTGTAACATTAAATTTACACTTAGACTCAATAGATTTGGCTTTGCTTTTGAGGAAAAGATCAGTACCTTCTCTTCTTGCTAACTTACATGATGGTCCTGTATATCGCGCCATTATATTATCCTTTAATTAAACTCTTCTCTTTTTAGTAGGTCTACAACCATTATGAGGGATTGGTGTGACGTCATGTATTTCATTAATCTTAAATCCTACTGCATTTAACGCTCTAATTGCTGACTCTCTGCCAGGTCCAGGCCCTCTTACCTTTACCTCCAGATTTAGCATACCCATCTCTCTAGCAGTTTGTCCGGCACGTTCTGCTGCTACTTGTGCAGCAAAAGGTGTACTCTTTCGTGAGCCCCTAAAACCGGATCCTCCAGAAGTTGCCCAAGCCAGTGTATTGCCCTGTCTATCAGAAATAGTAACAATGGTATTGTTAAATGATGCGTGTATATGCGCAACACCATCAGTCACTTGTTTTTTTATTTTCTTTTTTGTTTTTTTATCAGCTTGAGCCATAAATTTAACTTACCTCTTAATCGCCCTTCTAGGGCCTTTTCTGGTTCTTGCATTGGTTCTTGTTCTTTGGCCATTAAGAGGTAACCCTCGTCGATGTCTTATTCCTCTGTAGCAGCCAAGATCTTGAAGTCGTTTAATATTCATCGCAACTTCTCTTCTAAGATCTCCCTCAGTTAAATGTTGTGCCAGAAAAGATCTGAGTTGCTCTAATTGATCCTCGGTAAGATCTTTAACCTTCATAGAAGGATTTATAGAAGCAGCCTCACATGCTAAACCTGCCATTGTTTTGCCTACGCCATAAATATGAGTCAAGGCAATAAGGACATGCTTCTGATCTGGTATGTTTATTCCTGCTATTCTAGCCATAATTATCCCTGTCTTTGCTTGTGTCTTGGGTCAGAGCAAATTACTCTAAGTACCCCATGACGTCTAATAATTCGACAATTTCTACATATTTTTTTTACTGATGCTCTAACTTTCATTGCAATCCTACCTAAGCTTTGCTGTAGCCCTTTAAATTTGCTTTCTTCATGAGCCCTTCATATTGATGGCTCATCATATGAGCTTGCAGCTGTGACATAAAATCCATTGACACAACTACAATGATAAGTAACGAAGTACCTCCAAAATAAAAGGGAACGCTAAATCGATAAATCATAAACTCAGGGAGTAAACATACAAATGTAATATAAAAAGCACCCCAAAGTGTCAATCTTGTAAGGACTTTATCAATGTATTCTGCAGTTTGCTGACCAGGCCTAATGCCAGGAATAAATGCACCTGATCTTCTTAAATTCTCTGATGTATCTTTAGCGTTAAAAACTAATGATGTATAAAAGAAACAGAAAAACATAATTAAAAGTGCATACAAAAGAATATACAAAGGTTGACCTGGGGCTAGTGTTGCTGCAATTCTTTGAAGCGTATTTGCAGACTGTCCAGCAGCAAAACCCCCACCAAACCATCCAGCAATGGTTGCGGGAAACAATATAATAGAACTAGCAAAAATCGGAGGTATGACACCGGACATGTTAATCTTAAATGGCAGGTGAGATGTTTGGCCAGCAAACATTCTTCTGCCTTGTTGTCTTTTTGCATAATTAACAGTAATTCTTCTTTGTGCACGCTCCATAAATACAACAAAGACGGTAATGACTACTATTAAAATACCTAATATAAGAGGCATGGCTTGATTCATACCTCCTGTACTTACAAGCTCTAACGTTCCCCCAATTGCGGACGGAAGGCCAGAAATGATACTTGCAAGAATAATCATTGAAATTCCATTTCCAATACCTCTTTCAGTAATTTGCTCCCCCAACCACATTAGGAACATAGTTCCAGTAACCAATGTGATAGTAGCAACAACTACAAACGAGGTTCCGGGATTGATCACAACATTTTGACTCTGCAGTGCTGATGCTGCGGCCATAGCCTGAAAAGCACATAAAAGCACAGTACTATACCTGGTGTATTGAATTATTTTTCGTCTTCCTGATTCGCCTTCTTTTCTTAACTGAGTTAGTCCAGGGACAATATGCGTTGCCATCTGGATGATAATTGACGCAGAAATATATGGCATAATCCCGAGTGCAAAAATTGACAAACGGGACAAAGCTCCACCAGAGAACATGTTAAACATACTTAAAATAGTTCCTGATTGAGCCTGAAAAAATTGTTCTAGCGCAACTGGGTCAATGCCAGGTACTGGAATAAAGGTACCGACTCGATAAACCACCAATGCTCCAATCAAAAATAGGAACCTTTGCCTGAGCTCAGTAAGCTTAGATGCTTGCTCAAGGAGTCCTTGTGGGTTGGATTGGGGAATTCTAGCCATTGTCGGTAATTGACCCTCCAAGCTCTTCAATTTTGGCTCTTGCGCCCTTTGTTGCCTTAATGCCAGATCCAAGCTGAACCTTTTTAGTCAGCTCACCTGATAAAAACACTTTAACCTTTATTGTAGATTGTGGAACAAGATGCTTTTTAATTAAGAGATTAATATCAATAATCTCCTCTGATATTAAATTTAGTTCCGATATCCTTAATTCTGCATGCTCACTTGAAACCTTTGAGGTGAAGCCAACTTTAGGGAGTCTTCTTTGAATAGGCATTTGACCGCCCTCGAATCCTACTTTATGGTATCCACCTGACCTAGAGGTTTGTCCTTTTACACCTCGACCACAGGTTTTCCCTTGACCGGCTGAGATCCCTCTGCCGACTCTCTTACCCTTCTTTCTTGATCCAGGTGCAGAACTTAGTGAATTCAATTTCATGATAAATCCTCTACTTTTAATAGATATGACACTTTATTGATCATGCCCCTATTTTGTGGTGTATCCATTACTGTTACTGTTTGATGAATTTTTTTTAATCCAAGCCCTAATACACAGTGATTATGATTTGGAGATCTTCCAAATCTACTCTTAACCAAGGTAACTCTAATTTTTTTATCTGCCATGTTCTAACCTAAAATTTGGTTTACCTGCTTTCCTCTTTTCTTTGCCATATACTCTGGGGACTTAATGTTCTCTAAAGCATTCATAGTAGCCCTAACAATATTGATTGGATTACTAGAGCCAAAGCTTTTAGCTGTCACATTTGAAACTCCCGCACATTCGAAGACTGCACGCATGGCCCCTCCAGCAATAATGCCTGTTCCGTCAGGAGCAGGTTGCATATAAACCTTTGAAGCACCATGTCTACCTTTAATTGGATAATAAATAGTATTTTTATTAAGCGAAATTTGTTTCATTTCTTTTTTTGCTGACTGCATTGCTTTTTGAATAGCAATAGGGAGTTCTTTAGCCTTTCCATAGCCAAAACCAACCGAGCCATTTCCATCCCCGACTACCGTTAGTGCAGTAAATCCAAAAACTCTACCGCCTTTTACTACTTTGGCTACTCTGTTTACAGAAACTAACTTTTCAACTAGTTCTTCGCTTTTAAGTACTTCAACTTCCATTTAAAACTCCATACCTGCTTCACGAGCAGCATTTGCAAGAGCTAAAACTCTTCCATGATATTTAAAACCAGATCGATCAAAGGCAATTTTTTTTATGCCAAGCTCTTGGGCTTTTAATGAGAATAACTTACCGACCTCAGCTGCAGTTTCACAGTTACCGGTGTATTTCACTTTATCTCGGATATCTTTAGATTGGGAAGATACAGAGGTGATTACACGGTCATCCTTATCAACCAAATAGGCATAAATATGCTTTGGTGTTTTATGTATCATCAGTCTTTCAACCTTTTGAATTCTAATTCGACTTCTCGTCTTTTTTGATCGTCTAATTCTGGAAATTTTTTTACTCATTAGTTTTTCTTAGCTTCTTTTAAAACTATCCTTTCATTTGTAAAACGAATGCCTTTCCCTTTATAAGGCTCAGGTGGTCTAAACTTTCTTATATTGGCAGCTACTTGTCCAACTTTTTGCTTATCAATGCCTTTAATTAATAATTCAGTTTGGCTTGGCGTTTCAATGGTGATTCCTTCAGGAATATCAAATTCGACTGGATGAGAAAAACCTAGTGTTAAATTAAGCTTGTTTCCTTGTGCTTGAGCTCTGTATCCAACCCCAACAAGAGTCATGCTTTTTTGGAATCCACTTGAAACTCCTTCAATCACATTGCTTACAAGAGCCCTGAATGTACCTGACAAAGCTTTTGCTTCAACTGATTCATCTTTAGCTTTGACAAATAAAGATGATTCATCTTGAATGATATCAATTAAAGGATGGATTTCGAGTACGAGCTCTCCTAATTTTCCCTTAGCAGATAACACTCCCTCAGATATCGTAACTGAAGTATCTTTGTTAAACTCAACTGGTCTTTTTGCTAACCTTGACATCTTAGTTTCCTATGAAATTACGCACAAAACTTCTCCACCAATTCCTTTCTGTCTGGCTTCCCTGTCTGTCATCAAGCCCTGCGATGTTGAGACAATAGCGCATCCTAGACCACCAAGAATATTCGGCAGATCATTTTTTGGTTTATATGCTCTGAGACCAGGTCTGCTCACTCTATCAATAAAGTCAATAACTGGCTTTCCTTCAAAATATTTAAGCTCGATAGCAATCATTTTCTTTGTTCCTTCGCCCTTGCTATCAATACTTTTAATATAACCTTCGCTCAAAAGCACTTCTGAAATTGAAGCCTTCAGTTTTGAATACGGTATTTCAACATTAAACTTTCTTGCTGATTGTGCATTTCTAATTCTTGTTAACATATCAGCAACTGGATCATTAAATGACATAAAAACTCCTTACCAACTGGCCTTAGACAAACCAGGAAGATCACCTCTCATAGTTGCTTCTCTTAACTTAGTTCTTGCAAGACCGAATTTTCTATAAACACCTCGAGAACGACCCGTCAAGGCACAACGATTTCTTCCTCTACTTGGACTAGAGTCTCTAGGTAGGGTTTGTAATTTCATTTGCGCGTCATATTTTTCCTCAGAGCTAGTCTTTGGACTGCTTATAATCTCTTTGAGCAATGCTCTTTTGTCTTTATATTTTTCTACAAGCTTTGCGCGCTTAATTTCTCTGTTAATCATTGATTTTTTTGCCATAGTTCTTAACCCCTCAGTGGGAGACCGAATTCCTCAAGTAGCGCTCTGGCTTCTTTGTCAGTCTTTGCTGTAGTTGTAATTGCGATATCGAGACCTCTGATCGAATCAATTTGATCATAATCTATCTCTGGAAAAACTATTTGCTCTCTAATGCCTAGATTGTAGTTACCGCTTCCATCAAAACTTTTTGCATTTAAGCCTCTAAAGTCTCTCACCCTAGGAAGAGCAATAGAGACTAAGCGGTCTAGAAATTCATACATTTTATTTCTTCTCAGCGTCACTTTGCATCCGATTGGAAATCCTTCTCTAAGTTTAAAACTAGCAACAGAAACTCTCGCATTACATACAACCGGCTGCTGACCTGAAATTTTTCTCAAATCTTCAACTGCTTTTTCAATGACTTTCTTATCCGTTACAGCCTCACCTAAGCCCATGTTGATCGTAATCTTAGTAATCTTAGGGATAGCCATATCATTAGCAATGCCAAGCTTTTCTCTCAGTGCAGGCTTGATTGTATCTAGATAAATTTTTGCTAAACGCGCCATATTATGACTCCAATACCTCTCCATTAGATTTAAAGAAGCGAACTTTTCTTCCATCTTCTAATTTTTTAATTCCAATCCTATCGCCCTTATTTGTTGCAGGATTTAATACCATTAGGTTTGAGATATTAATCGGCTTTTCAATATCTACAATACCACCGGCAATTCCTAAGTTAGGATTTGGCCTTTGATGTTTCTTGGCAATATTAATACCCTCAACAACTGCCTTGCCATTATAAATACTCGTTACTGTGCCTTGCTTATCTTTATCTTTGCCAGCAATGACAACAACAGTATCTCCTTGTTTAATCTTGTTCATCTTTTAAATAACCTCGGGCGCAAGTGAGATAATTTTCATAAATTTATTGTTTCTAAGTTCTCTGGTTACCGGGCCAAAAATTCTCGTTCCGATTGGCTGTAGTTGAGCATTTAATAATACTGCTGCATTACCATCAAATCTTATGAGTGACCCATCAGCTCGTCTAACACCTTTCACAGTCCTTACTATTACTGCGTTATAAACTTCACCTTTTTTCACCTTGCCTCTTGGAATAGCATCCTTAACGCTGACTTTAATGACATCGCCAATTGAAGCATAGCGTCGTTTTGACCCACCAAGGACTTTAATACACATGACCTCTCTAGCTCCGCTATTATCGGCCGCGCTTAATCTTGATTGCATTTGTATCATTTTAGTTTTCTTCCTCTGAGCCTTTAGTAATCATTACAAGCTCCCAAGTTTTATTCTTAGATTTTGGAGTGCAGGATTGAATGATTACTTCATCATTCAATTTGCAGCTATTGCTTTCATCGTGAATTAAATACTTTGAACTTTTGATAATAGTCTTACCAAGAGTTGAATGTGGTACTTTTCTCTCCACGACTACTCTGGCAGTTTTATCTTTTGCTTCAGATATAACTCTAGCGCTAATGGTTCTAACTATTTTTGCATTAATTGAGCTCATAATTCTTATCTCAACCCCTTTCAATTTGGCTAATTACGGTTTTGACCCTAGCAATATTTTTTTTCACAGACTTAACTTCGTGAGGCTTCACAATTTCACCTGTAGATTTTTTTATATTCATCTCAAATAACTCTTTATTTAGCTTAAATAGCTCATCGCTCAGTTCATTTAATTTCATTGCACGTAATTTTTGTATTTCCATCACGCTACCTGCCTGCTAGTTACAAATGTAGTTGTAATAGGTAGTTTCGCTGCCGCAAGTTTAAATGCTTCTCTTGCCACCTCTTCTTCAACTCCTGCCATTTCATAAAGTACTTTTCCAGGCTGAATTTGAGCGACCCAGTATTCAACATTACCCTTACCTTTACCCTGCCTTACTTCAAGTGGTTTTTTGGTAATAGGCTTATCAGGAAATACTCGAATCCAAATTTTTCCACCTCGCTTGATGGCTCTAGTCATTGCACGTCTAGCTGCCTCTATTTGTCTTGCGGTAAGGCGTCCACGACCAACGGCCTTAAGACCAAATTCACCAAAGCTCACCTGACTTCCTCTTTGGGCAAGACCACGGTTGCGTCCCTTAAATTGCTTTCGAAATTTTGTTCTCTTTGGTTGTAACATTATTTATATTCCTATACTAAGCTCATTGCCTAATCTTCCTTTTCAGAAGCAGTTTTATTTTCTTTGTCAAAAACTTCTCCTTTGGATATCCAAACTTTTATTCCAATAATTCCATAGGTAGTCTTTGCTTCTGCCACACCGTAATCAATGTCAGCTCTAAAAGTATGAAGTGGTACTCTTCCTTCTCTATACCATTCAGATCGCGCAATTTCAGCTCCATTCAATCGACCACTAACTTTAACCTTTATACCCTCAGCTCCAAGTCTCATTGTATTGGTAACAGCTCTCTTCATTGCTCTTCTAAACATAATGCGTCTCTCGAGCTGCTGAGCAATACCATCAGCAACCAAATGTGCATCAAGCTCAGGCTTTCTGATTTCAGCAATATTAAGTCTTACATCCTGTAATTTCATCTCAAGAATATTGGCAACTTTTAGACGAAGACTCTCAATATCCTCGCCCTTTCTACCAATGACCACACCAGGTCTAGCTGTATGAATCGTAATTATAGCTTTGGTAGCAGGTCGCTCTATTTGTATCTTACTCACAGATGCATCTTTAAGCTTCTCTCTAAGAAAAACTCTTACAGCATGGTCTTGCATAATGAAGGTTGCGTAGTCCTTCGAGGATGCATACCAAGTAGAGTTCCAATCTTTGGTGATGCCTAAACGAATTCCATTTGGATGTACCTTTTGTCCCATATTATGTCTCTTTATTTGTATCAACAACGACTTTAATGTGGCTGTTTCTCTTTAAAATTCTATCCCCTCTACCCTTTGCTCGCGCTTTAAACCTTTTGTAAGTTGGTGCAGTGGATACGATAACCTCAGAAACCTTTAATTCATCAATATCTAAGCCATTATTATTTTCAGCATTTGCAATTGCAGACTCTAAAACTTTTTTTAATAACCGAGCTGCCTTCTTATTGCTAAATTCAAGCAAATCAATAGCAAAAGTGACGTCCTTTCCTCTAATTTGATTAGCGACCAATCTGCACTTCTGTGGCGAGATTCTTGCGTATCTATGTGAAGCTTTAGTTGCCATAACTACCTACTTAGTTTTCCTGTCACCGGAGTGACCTTTAAAAGTTCTTGTTACTGCAAATTCACCAAGCTTATGTCCAACCATATTTTCACTAACCAAGATCGGAACATGTTGACGTCCATTATGAACAGAGATTGTTAACCCAACCATATTTGGAAGTATCATTGATCTTCTGGACCAAGTTTTAATCGGCTTTCTATTATTTTCAGCAACAGCTTTATCAATTTTTTGAGAAAGATGTTTATCAACAAATGGTCCTTTTTTTACTGATCTCGGCATAATATAAATTCCTAACTATTTACCTTTTCTTCCTCTGACAATCATCGTGTCAGTTCTCTTGTTTGATCTTGTTTTATAGCCTTTCGTAGGCCTTCCCCAAGGGGTCACCGGATGTCGCCCACCTGAAGTCTTACCTTCACCGCCACCATGTGGGTGATCAACAGGGTTCATAGCAACACCTCTGACAGTTGGACGAACACCTCTCCATCTTTTTGCACCCGCTTTACCAAGCTTCACAAGGTTATGGTCAGAGTTACTAACCTCACCGACAACTGCTTTACAATTCTGAAGAACCTTTCTCATTTCTCCAGATTTAAGTCTTAAAGTTACATAGCCGCTCTCACGTGCGACGATTTGTGCTGAGGTACCTGCACTTCTACACATTTGTGCGCCCTTCTCAGGTTTAAGCTCTATACAATGCACAATAGTACCCACAGGAATATTTTTTAAGGGTAACGAATTACCTACAGAAATAGGGGCAGATACACCAGACTGTACTTGATCATCAACTTTAAGACCTTTAGGTGCAATTATGTAACGTCTTTCCCCGTCACTGTATAACACAAGTGCAATTTCTGCTGTTCTATTTGGATCGTACTCGATCCTTTCGACTTTAGCACTAATACCATCTTTATTTCTCTTAAAGTCTATTACCCTATATAGCTGTTTATGGCCACCGCCTTGATGTCTAACAGTGATCCTTCCATAGTTATTTCTTCCGCCATTTTTAGGCTTAGGTGTTGTCAGTGGTTTGTAAGGACCTTCGCTCGAAAGATGTTTACGAACGTTTTTAACGACGAATCTTTTTCCGGCTGAAGTGGGTTTTTGTTTTTGCATTGTCATAATTTTCTGCCCTATTCAGTAGCACTAAATTGACTAATATCGGTACCTGGAGAAAATTTAACAAAAGCTTTTTTCCATGACTTTTGTCTTCCTGAAGTTTGACCGTGCCTTTTAATTTTTCCCTGAACATTAGCTGTTCGCACACTTAATGGTTGAACACCCATAAATTTGTTAATCTCGTTTTTGATTTGAAGCTTAGTTGCCTCTTTTCTTACTTTTAATATGATGGCGTTTGATGACTCAAAATTCATATTAGATTTCTCAGAAATGACAACGCCCAAAACAACATTTTTATGAGTACTCATGACAAACGCTCCTCAATAATTTTAAGCGCACTGGAGGTAACAATTACATTTTCAAATTCTATCAGCGAGATTGGATTAATTTGACTAGTTAAACAAACTTCAAAACTATGAAGGTTGCGTGCTGAAAGCCATAGATTTTCATCAAATGACTCAACAATAACAAGAGCATTTGAAATGCCGATAGATTTAACTTTCTCAACAAAATTCTTTGTTTTTGGAGTGTCTAACTGAAATTCATCAACTATAACTAACCTTTCTTGCCTATACAGTTCTGAAAAGATTGATCTCATAGCAGCCAGATACATTTTTTTATTAATTTTTTTAGAGTGATCTCGTGGTTGAGCAGCAAATGCCCTACCGCCACCAACCCATATGTTTGATCTTGTAGTTCCAGCTCTTGCTCTGCCTGTACCTTTTTGTTTCCAGGGTTTCTTCCCACCGCCTGAAACCGCAGATCTATTTTTTTGCGCTTTTGTTCCAGCACGTCTATTAGAGAATTCAGATACGATAACCTGATGAACGAGAGATTCATTATAATCTACAGCAAAAGCCTTATCGGTAACTTCAATCTCTTTGGCTGTATTTGATTTAATAATCATTAAGATTTCCTTTTAACAGATGGAGTAATAATTACTTCTGTTCCAGGGGCGCCAGGAACTGAACCTTTAACTAATAAAAGGTTTTTTTCTAAATCAATTTTGTGAACCTCAAGATTGGGAGATGTTCTATTAACATTACCCATATGACCTGACATTTTTTTTCCTTTAAAAACTCTTCCAGGTGTCTGGTTTTGCCCGATTGAACCAGGAACTCTATGACTTACTGAGTTACCATGTGTTGCATCTTGCATCCTAAAATTATGCCTTTTTACAGTACCTGCAAATCCTTTACCCCTAGTTTTTCCAGAAACATCAACAGCAGTTATAGATTCAAAGAGGGACAGATTAATTTCATCGCCAAGATTGAGCTCTGCAAGGCTTTCTACTCTAAACTCATGCATCGATGAACAAGATTGAAGGTTTGCTTTGGTGATATGTCCTGAGATAGATTTATTGAGATTTTTCGCTTTACCAGATTCATAACTAACCTGAACAGCATTATAGCCATCGGTTTCATCAGTTCTAAGTTGAGTGATTTTATTTGGGATCACGTGCAAAACTGTAACAGGAACAGATATGCCGTCTTCTAAGAAAACTCTCGTCATACCGCATTTGCGGCCAACTAATCCTAAGCTCATTTTTATCCTCTATTTATCCGCGCTTACTTCGTTGGGTAAGAGCTTCAGCCCTTTATTTATAAAAAGGCAACTTAATATCACATCTGAATACTCAGAAAGTGGCACAGTTTATCAATTAAACTGTAATAATCAAACTAATTTAATTTAATTTGAGCGTCTACACCTGCAGGCAACTCAAGCTTCATAAGGGCATCGACCGTTTTATCGGTCGGTTGTATAATGTCCATCAACCTCTTATGTGTAAGTATTTCATACTGATCTCTAGCATCTTTATCAACATGTGGAGAAATTAGTACAGTAAATCTCTCAGTTTTTGTAGGTAGTGGGATAGGACCTCTAACAGTTGCACCTGTTCTTTTAGCTGTATCAACAATTTCCTTAGCCGATTTATCAATCAAACCATGATCAAATGCTTTCAGTCTTATTCTAATTTTTTGATTATCTGCCATGTTTTCCCGCTTACTCTATAATTTTTGAGACCACACCTGCGCCCACGGTTCTACCGCCTTCACGGATAGCAAAACGTAAACCGTCTTCCATTGCGATCGGTGCAATCAACTCTACCTTCATTTTTATGTTATCGCCTG
>JAURFX010000046.1 GCA_030834065.1 Gammaproteobacteria bacterium | reverse complement strand
TGGCTGTTCAGACCTTATGAAGAATATTTTTGGTGAAAAAGGGGTTCATGCTCGAGCGGCAGTAGGAGTAAACTCTTTACCTCTTGGCTTTTCCGTAGAGGTCGAAGCCCTCTTTCAAATTCAGCTTTAATTTCTGGATTGACAACTAAATTATTTTAGCAAAATATCCTATAAGGAATATAATTTTGAGGGGGCCTTATGGACGTTCAATTTCAAAACAACGCACTCAGCGTCAATTATCATAATAAATCTTATCAACTCCATCCAGTTTGGCTGAGAGAAAGACTACCTGGCGAAGAATACTTTGATGTCGATACACACCAGCGATTATACGAACCCTCTTCAATTGATTTAAATCTTGAAATAAAAGCTGCTACTCTTTCTGATCATTTACTTAATATCGAATTCAATGACGGCGTAAAAGGCTCCTATAATATGGATGATCTTTTAATTGAAATGGATGATGAAAAAAATAAACGCGGCCCTTTGCCAAAACGAGTTTTATGGAATTCATCCTTAGGCCAATTTCCTGAGGCGCAGTTTGAAGAAGGAATGTCAGAAAAAAAATCTATGTATGATCTCTTAATTAATTTTTACAAATATGGATTTGTAATTATTAAGAATGTGCCAACTGAGGATAAATATCTTCTTAAATTTGTTAACTCCATCGGTCCTGTGAAAAATACAAATTTTGGAGAGTATTTTGATGTCATGTCCAAACCTAATCCAAATGACTTAGCTTATAAACCCATTGCATTACCTCCGCATACAGATAACCCGTATCGAAAACCCACCGCGCCTGGTATTCAATTTTTGCATTGCCTTCAAAATGAAGTAAGTGGAGGTTTTTCAACGCTTGTTGATGGGTTCGCGGTTGCGGAACATATCAAAAAACATGATCCTGAAGCGTTCCAATCTCTAACATCAACAAACCTTCGATATCAGTTTCAAGATAAAGATATTATTTTAGAAAACTGGGGCGAATTAATTGAACTCGATAATGATGGGGACTATAAACAGGTCCGCTATAGCACTCGTGTTGATTATGTCCCCCCACTGGATACAGAAAAACTTAATACCTTTTATCGTTCTCGAAAGTTATTAAGTGAGCTTTATTCAGCATCGGATTTTGAATTAAAATTTAAATTACAGCCAGGAGATATTATGATGTTTGATAATCATCGACTTTTACACGGTCGAACTGCCTACGACTCCAATGAAGGTATGCGTCATCTTCAAGGTTGTTATTTGGAGTTTGATGCCACGGATGGTAAGCTTCGCCACTTAGCTCGAAAGTTTAAGTAAATCTCAAATGGCCGAGTTAGATATTATCTCGGCAGAAGTATTTGCGTGTAAGTCAAACGCTCCTCAAATTATTTGGGCAAAAGATATGTCTCCCATGTTTGAGGCAAACATCATCGTCAAACTTATCACTGAATCCGGTATTGAGTGTGTAGGAGGGGTTTTGATTCCAACCGAACATCACTATGATCACTCCGTTGTAGAGGCCTGTCGAAATTTATTTCCTGAAATTTTAGGAAAAAATTTAGAACAACGATCGGAGTTAACTCAATTTATGTTAACTCGCTGTGTTCCATTAAATCCCTTAGCTGTATCTTCTATTGATATTGCGATGTGGGACGGCTATGCCAAATCAATTAAAAAACCTCTGTGTGATATTTTAGGAAGAAAAAGAGATAGTATTGCTTCTTATGCCTCTACGCCACTTTTTCATAGCATCGATGAGTATGTAAATTTTGTAAAAAGTTTAGAAGCCCAACATTTTCATACTATAAAATTTCATACATGGTGTGATATTGAATTTGATCTTCGAATGGTCTCCGAGGTTTGTCCTCAATTTCCTAATATCAAGTTTATGATTGATTGTGAGCAGCGGTATAATCGTGAAGATGCTTTGCAATTAGGTAAAAAATTAGATGAATTAAATTTTGTTTGGTTTGAAGCACCTTTTAATGATTTTGATTGGGAGAGTTATCAATGGCTTCGACCACAAATTCAAACACCTGTTATTGGTGCAGGAAACTCCATCCTCAATCCTTTTCAAATTGAACAATCTCTTAAATTAGATGTTTTTCATCATGCTCGAGTCGACACCACTTATGTAGGGGGCATCACTCAAATTCTAGAAGTGATGAAAATTGCTAAAAATTTTAATAAAAATACTGAACTTCAGTCCTGGTCCTACCCCCTAGGGCAAGCAGCTAATCTGCATATCATGCTGAGTCATGATAATTGTGATTATTTTGAACAAGTCGTACCCTACGAAGACCACGAACATGGAGCTAAAACCTTTATTCGAACTAATCAAAAAGGGGAAGTGACTGTGAACCCTGATCCGGGACTGGGAATAGAGATAGACTGGGAAGTGATTCATCGGGATTGGTATTCTTATCTCAAACTCGATCAAAACGGTCTAAAAGCAGAAACCCGAACAATCTAGTTCTCTATCTTTAAGTATAAAGATAAATGAAGCGACTTATTCAATTTGTAAGTATCATCATCATTATGACAGGAACAAGTATGGCACAAAATCTCTATAATTTTTCAATCAAAGATATTGATGGCAATGTAATTAATTTTCAAGAATTTCAAGGTAAACCTATTCTCTTAGTAAATACAGCGAGTCGATGTGGTTTCACCAATCAATATGCGAACCTCTCTAATCTTCACCAAGCCTACTTAGATAAAAATCTCATTATCATTAGCACTCCTTCAAACTCCTTTCGACAAGAGTTAAGTGAGGAGGAAGATGTCAAAGAATTTTGTCTAGTGAACTATCAAACAAAATTTATTTTAACTGAAATAATTGACGTCAAAGGAGATAACGCCCATCCTTTATATCAATGGATTGCAAATGATTATGGGAAAACCCCCAAATGGAATTTTTATAAATATTTATTTGATGGAAAGGGCAATCTAGTTGACAGCTGGTCGTCGATGACAAAACCTGATAGTAAAAAAATCACATCAAAAATTGATCAATTAATTTAAATATAGGAGAAATTAAAATGATTACTTTAAGAAAAAGTGAGGAAAGAGGGCCAAGTAATTTCGGATGGCTTGATAGCAAACATACTTTTTCATTTGGCAATTACTACGATCCTCAAAATATGGGGTTTGGAAACCTCCGAGTTATTAATGATGACCGTGTAGATGGAGGGAGAGGATTTGATGCTCATCCCCATAATAACATGGAAATTATCTCTTATGTTATTGAAGGAGCCTTAGAGCACAAGGACAGTATGGGAACTGGTTCGGTGATTAAACCCGGAGATGTGCAACATATGAGCGCTGGTACCGGTGTAGTTCATAGTGAATTTAATCACTCTGCTACAGATCAAGTGCATTTCTTACAAATTTGGATTATACCCAAAGAACACGATATTGAGCCTAAATACAATCAGAAACATTTCAGCAAAGAAGATAAACTCAACAAATTAGCTAAAATCATATCCCCTGATGGCTCTGATAATTCTATTGAAATAAATCAAGACACAACAATTTTTGCCTCGATTGTCGATAAAGAGGGTGAGGTTAAATTTAATCCCTCTAAAGACAAAGATTATTGGATTCATGTTGTTCAAGGAAATATTAATTTTCAAGAATACAATTTAAAAGAAGGTGACGGCGTTTCCATTACCAAAGAAGAATTATCAGAGATGACTTTTCGATCTTCTGATAAAGGTGAATTTTTATTGTTTGAAATATAAAAAAGGCGCCCGAGGGCGCCTTTTTTTGAAGTAGTACTTTTATGTTTAAATCTTAGTTGAATTCAGGATAAGCGACTGTAGTTAACTCAGCTTTATCTAATCCGACTGCTTCAGTCTCTTCATCTACTCTTAAACCAGTTGTAGCTTTTAGAATATAGAAACCGACTGCACTTAAAGGTACAACCAGAGCAGCCGCAGCTAAGATTCCAACGATCTGAACCATCAAGTCACCACCACCAAAAATACCAACAGCTAATGTTCCCCAGATACCGGCAATTAAGTGAGCAGAGATTGCACCAACGACATCATCAATTTTCATTTTATCCAACATTGGGATAGCAAGGGTACAAAGGATACCACCGATGGCACCAATGATCACTGACATGAAGTGGTTACTTAGATCGGGACCTGCAGTAATTGCAACTAAACCAGCAATTGCACCATTTAGAGAGATTGATAAATCGATCTTCTTGTACATTAACTGAGAAAGTATGATTGCAGCAACCACACCACCACAAGCTGCCATATTAGTGTTCACTACAACGATAGAGATAGCAACTGCATCAAGCGCACTGCCCAAAGCTAATTGGGATCCACCATTAAATCCAAACCAACCAAACCATAGGATGAATGTGCCTAAACAAGCTAATGGCATATTAGCACCAGCAATTGGTGAAATCTTACCATCTTTGGAATATTTACCTGCACGTGGGCCAAGGATTAAACAACCCACAACAGCTGCCCAACCGCCCACAGAGTGAACGATCGTAGAACCAGCAAAGTCGGAAAAACCCATCTCCGCTAACCATCCGCCGCCCCAAGTCCATGAACCAAAAATTGGATAAATAATTCCGGTCATAATGGCTGCAAAGATCATAAACGGCCATACTTTAATACGCTCCGCACATGCGCCTGAGACAATAGAAACAGCCGTTGCACAGAAAACCATTTGGAAGAACCAGTCAGATGCTACTGAATAACCAGTCTCTGCAATTGCCGCTACATTTTCGGCACCGTCTAGGAGGGCGAGTTCGTCTGATGAGGGATTATAGAAGGCCCCTCCTAGCGATCCGATCCAACCTGAAACGTCTACATACATTAAGCTGTAACCGATCAGGTAAAACATAATTCCAGCGATAGAATATAACGCAATGTTTTTTAATAAAATGGCAGATGTATTCTTTTTTCGAACAAACCCTGCTTCTAACATTGCAAAACCTAAAGCCATAAACATGACTAAAATTCCACAGAAAACGAATAAGAATGTATTAAGTACAAACGCTGTCTCTGCAGAAACTTCCGCACTTGCTAATCCTGAGACTAAAAGTGTAGGAATTAAAAAAGCTAATATTTTTTTCATAGGATCTCCTTATTTAATTGCTTCCGCGCCGCGCTCGCCTGTACGAATACGAACTACGTCGATGACGTCAGTGACATAAATCTTACCGTCACCAATCTTGCCTGATTTCACTGCTTCAGAAATTGTTGTAATGACTTTTTCAACATCAGCAGAGTCTACGAGAACCTCTGCTCTTGATTTAGGAAGAAAGTGTACCTCATATTCTGCGCCTCGGTACAATTCAGTGTGGCCTTTCTGGCGCCCATAACCTTTAGCCTCAACAATAGTTAAACCTTGAATATCGACAGCTGTTAGGGCTTGTCTCAAGGCTTCAACCTTATCGGGCTTGATAATTGCTGTTATTAATTTCATTTTTACCTCACTAATAATTTTTAGTATGCGAAGGGTTATAAGGAGTGAATCAAAATAAAAATAATGCTAAGAAGTGAGAGAGACTATGCACTTTGCGAATAGTATCAAAAATTCAATAAAATCAATAATTTACGAGCTTGTGAGAGATTTTTTTGGATCAAAAAAAGGTTTTTCAACTACTACGCTTTGTCGAATATCCTTATCAATCAAGATATCCAAAGATTGTCCCAGTTCACTTACCTCTACATCGACCATAGCTAGGGCAATATTTTTTTTTAATCGGGGAGAGTAAACAGCAGATGTCACCTTACCTACAGTCTTTCCATCTTTTTGAAGTGGCCAAAATATAGTATTCGGTCCTTGAAAAGCCTCTCCAGAAATTTCTAAACCAACTTGAATACGCTTAACTCCCTCTTCATGAATTTTTTGTAAGGCTTTCTTGCCAATAAAATTGATATCACTATCTAAAGCGACTAAACGATCTAATCCTATCTCAAACGGGTTCGTGTGAATGTCGGCATCTGCATGGTAGGAAAGCATCCCCCCTTCAATGCGACGAATACTAGAAGTGTGTCCTGGTTGGAGTCCAAACTCCTTGCCCGCTTCCATAATTAACTCCCAAAGTTGATCTCCTTTTAAGCTATCTCGAAGATATAATTCATAACCAAGCTCACTCGACCATCCTGTTCGCGATACGACTAATGGTATCCCTTCTAATTCTAATTCTTGAAGCCAATAATATTTTAAGTCTTTAATACTTTCCCCGAAGAGTTTTTCCATAATCATTCCGGATTTTGGTCCTTGTAATTGCAGAGGAGAAACATCGGGCTCTTGGATGGAAACATTGAAACCAGCATTGACCGCTACACCTTGTGCCCATAACAAAATATCACTATCAGAAAGAGAAAGCCAAAAATGATTTTCGCCTAATCGAAGTAAAACCGGGTCATTGAGAATTCCCCCTTGCTCATTGACAATCAAGACATATTTACATTGCCCTATCGCTAGCTTACTAAGGTCACGCGGTGTTAAGAGTTGAATAAACTGATAAGCATCAGGGCCAGTTATTTCCACCTGCCGTTCGACAGCAACATCACATAAAATGGCATCATTTACCAAATTCCAAAAATTTTGTTCGGGGCTTCCAAAATCTCGCGGGATATACATATGATTATAAACAGAAAAACCTGTGGCCCCCCACCTCACCGTTGCATCAAAATAAGGAGATTTTCTTATTTGGGTACCAAAACCAAAGTTTTTATTAGACATAATATTTTTTGTAGTTATGACACTAGCCCACATGAGTGCGAGGTCAAGATTTGATTTAACTAAAGGCCTAAATCTAAATGTGTTTTTTCAAGTCTTTTTAGTGCCAGAATATAAGTTGCATCTCGATAAGATAAATTTTTGTTTTTATTTTTAATTTCGCAGATATCGATAAATGCGTTGCGCATAGCATCTTCTAAACCAGAGCGAACATAATCAAGTTCGCTTGCGCCATGAACAATTTTTTCTCTTAAAAATTTGGGAATTGACCTACCAGAAGATTTTTCAATCGCATCAACAATATGAGCTTCTCTATCCTCTTCAAAACGTTTTCGTAATCTTCCAAAGCGAATTTGGGAAATATTTTTTACCCATTCAAAATAAGAAACTACCACACCGCCCGCATTGATATAAATATCAGGTAAAACCGAGATACCTCTTTTATTTAAAATTTGATCAGCGTTATATGTCACTGGTCCATTCGCAGCTTCAATAATTAATTTAGTTTTAATTTTTCTAGCAATGCGTTGATCGATCACATTTTCTTTAGCACAGGGAACCAGGATATCCGACTCAAAATCTTCT
>JAURFX010000023.1 GCA_030834065.1 Gammaproteobacteria bacterium | reverse complement strand
TTCTGATCATGTTGTTTCCTCAACCGGCGAACTTGCTAATGCTGGTGAGGTGCTTTCTGAGCAACAAAGGGAGCGGTTATTATTATCAGAGAATGCTGATCGACCGGTTTACATTGTAACGCCCGAGGAGGCAAGAGAGAGGAGAAATCAAAAGTCATTAGAAAGGGCGATATGGAGCTTCGAGGCACATAATGTAAGGGACTTTGCCTGGGCGTCTTCAAGAACATTTATTTGGGATGCTAAAGGTTTTCATCAGGAGAATGAGGAAAATCCTCTGGTTATGGCCATGTCATTCTATCCTGAGGAGGGTATGCCATTATGGAATGACTACTCAACCGAAGTTGTTGTGCATACTTTAGAGGTTTATAACCGATTTGCATTTGACTACCCCTACCCAACTGCACAATCAGTAAGTGCAGGTTTTTTAGGGGGTATGGAATATCCCATGATTACCTTCAATGGACCAAGGACTGAATTACAATCAAATGGAACCAGAACATACTCACTGGCTGAAAAGAGATTCCTTATTGCAGTGATTATCCATGAAATTGGGCATTTTTATTTTCCGATGATTGTAAATTCAGATGAACGTCAATGGACATGGATGGACGAGGGACTGAATAGTTATCTTGATGGGGTGGCTTCAAGAGAGTGGGACGAGGAAATTCCTTGGACTGGAGTAGAGCCACGAGATTTAACCGGTTATATGCGCTCGATCAATCAGGTCCCTATCATGACAAACTCAGAGAGTATTTTGAATTTCGGACCTAATGCATATACAAAACCAGCTGTTGCTTTAAATATTCTCCGAGAGGTCATTCTTGGCAGAGATCTATTTGATTTTGCTTTTAGGGAATACTCAAACCGATGGCAATTTAAGCGACCCACCCCTTCAGATTTTTTTAGAACCATGGAGGAGGCCAGCGGCGTAGACCTTGATTGGTTTTGGAGAGGGTGGTTCTATACAACTGATCATGTAGATCTTTCGATTGATAACGTTTATGAGCTTCGGCTAAATTCTCTTAACCCAGATATCGATTTTGCCTTCAATAGAGAAGTAGAAAAATCATTACCACAAACCTATTTTTCGATAAGAAATCTTGAGGAAGGGATAGAGAGCTGGGTCAACAGAAATCCAGATGTAAGAGATTTTTATGATGAGTATGATCAATTTACTGTGACTGATGTAGATCGTTCAAGATACGAAAATTTTATTACCACACTCGAGGCTAATGAGCTGGCTCAATTTCAAGATATTCAGAACCGTAATGACTATTTCTACATTTTAGAGTTTAGTAATTTAGGTGGATTGGTCATGCCTATACTATTAAATATCACCTATACAGATGGCACTGTTGAGGATATGTATATCCCTGCTGAAATCTGGCGAAGAAATACTCAAAATGTCAAAAGAATGATTATCAGTGATAAAGAGATTGAGCAATTTATCATTGATCCAACGCTCGAGACGACTGATGTAGATGTTAGAAATAATTATTACCCACGTGTAATGACTCCATCTAGGATTGAGCTGTACAAGTGGTCATCTCCTAGGTCTTTATCAGGACGAGATTTAATGTGTGAATTCTATGGAACTTGTGATGAGCAGTATATTGAAGAAAATGATGAATGAAAAAATTTAGTATCGTAACTTTTTCATATTTTGCTTTGTTATCATCTTTGAGTTTTACTCACGAAGATAGGGTTCAGTTTACGGAAATTAGCTTTAATGAGCGAAGTGAAAAACTTGAAATTATGCATCGCATTTCGGTACATGATATTGAGCATTATTTTGGACTTCATTTTGATAATAATATTTTTGTTTTTGAGTCAGAAGATGATCAGAGGCAAGCAACTGAAACACTGCTCAATCACTTTGATTTACATTTTTTATGTAATAGCTCCTGTAACCAAGAGATGATTTTTGTAGGATCTGAAATAGACCGAGGGTATTTTTGGGTATATCAGGAGACGACCTTGCCTAAATCTTACCGTGGAATATCAATTACTAATAATATCTTTATGGATCTTTGGGAAGATCAAGTTAACATGCTAAATATAGAAATATTAGACTTCTTTGATACTTATATGCTGACTCAAAATAGACAATCGGTCTCAGTTTTGATGGAAAACTAAATATGCATGCCTTAAATATTCAAGACCTTAGGAAGGTATACAGAAATAAAGTTGAAGCAGTTAAAGGAATCAGTCTCCAGGTCGAGGAAGGGGATTTTTTTGCTCTACTAGGCCCTAATGGTGCAGGGAAAACTACCACGATTGGCATCATAACATCCTTGGTAAATAAAAGTTCTGGCAAGGTTAATGTTTTTGGATATGACCTTGATGAAAAAGTTGAAATGGTTAAAACCTGTATTGGAGTGGTTCCACAAGAGATTAATCTCAATGCATTTGAGAAAGCTAAAGATATCTTAGTCAATCAGGCTGGTTATTATGGAGTTACACGAAAGGAAGCAAAAAAAAGAGCCGATAAATATCTCGAATTACTGCAAATAAGTGAGAAAGCGAACCAAATATCAAGGAACCTAAGTGGTGGTATGAAACGAAGGCTAATGATTGCAAGGGCTCTCATGCATGAACCAAGACTATTGATTTTAGATGAGCCTACCGCAGGAGTTGATATTGAAATTCGAAGAACGATGTGGGCCTTTCTCGAAGAGCTGAATCAGTTAGGAAAAACTATAATCCTAACAACACATTATTTGGAGGAAGCAGAATCCTTATGTAGAAATATTGCGATTATTGATGATGGGCATATCATCGAAAATGACTCTATGAAAAATGTGGTAAAAAAATTACAGAGAGAAGTTTTTAATTTAACTTTTGAGGCCGAGGTTGGAGACATACCTCCATTTGAAGGGATGATTTTTCAGAAAAATGGTTCGCATGATGTATCCATTGAAATGCCGACAAAAGGTAATATCAATAGTTTAATTACTTTTTTAAGTCAGCAAGGATTACAGGTAAATTCAATGAGGCCCAAAAGAAACAGACTCGAAGAGTTATTTGTAAAATTGCTCGAGGATAAGAAGAATCATGGATAAAAATATATTTCAGATCAATCTCATTGGTTATAAGTCTCTTCTTAGAAAAGAAATCAACAGAATCTTTCGTATTTGGATTCAAACGATTATTCCACCAGCAATTACTATGACTCTTTATTTTGTAATTTTTGGAAGCCTGATAGGAAGTCGAATTGGTGCGATTGATGAATATCCTTATATGACTTTTATAGCTCCTGGATTAATTATGATGTCAATCATTACGAATTCTTTTGGTAATGTGGTATCTTCTTTTTTTTCCGGAAAGCTTCAACGACATCTCGAGGAGCTTTTAGTTTCTCCCATGGCAAATATAACTATATTATTAGGGTATGTAAGTGGGGGCGTCATTCGAGGCTTGTCAGTTGCATCATTAGTGACGATTGTAGCTTTATTTTTTACTAATCTTACGGTGGCACACCCATTAATCACCGGGCTGGTCATTATATTGATATCAATTTGTTTTTCTTTGGCAGGCCTGATTAATGCAGTGTATGCGAATAATTTTGATGATATCTCAATTATACCTACCTTTGTTTTGACGCCTCTGACTTATCTGGGTGGAGTATTTTTTTCAATTGAAATGCTTCCAGGTATTTGGCAAACCATCGCAAGGCTGAATCCAATGCTCTATATGATTAATTCATTTAGGTATGGGATGCTTGGTATATCTGATATTTCTATCACCACTGGAATGACAGTGATAGTCACTTTTACGGTCACTTTGTTTATAATCGCATATTATTTACTGAAAACCGGCAAAGGAATCAGAGATTAATCAAAGGAGGGAAGCAACACCCTCTCTCTCTTCTCTAAGCTCTTTATTGGTAGCATGAATCATTTCTTGACTGAAGGCATCTATCTCAAGGTCTTGAATAATATGGTATTCGCCATTTTTGCAAGTGACCGGAAAACTAAAGACTACGCCCTCCTCAATGCCATAGCTACCATCTGACATGACTCCCATGCTGGTCCAGTTTTTTTCTTCAGTTCCATTAATCCAGTCATGCATATGATCAATAGCTGCCGAAGCTGCAGAGGCAGCTGAAGATGCGCCTCTTGCTTTAATAATTGCTGCCCCTCTTTGCTGCACAGTAGGAATGAAATTTTTAATATACCAATCATGGTCAATATCATTGATAACTGTTTTACCTTTATTTTGGCAGAAGCGAATATCTGGATATTGAGTGGCGGAATGGTTCCCCCAGATAATGAGCTGTTTGATATCACTACTATGAGAACCCATTCTGTGTGCAATTTGACTGACTGCTCGATTATGATCAAGTCTAGTCATTGCGGTAAAGTTTCTTGGATTAATATCAGGCGCATTTTCTCTCGCAATGAGAGCGTTTGTATTTGCAGGATTTCCAACAACCAACACCTTGATCTCTTTTTTGGCATTTGCATTGATAGATTTACCTTGAACTGAGAAGATTTCTGCGTTTGCAAGCAAAAGGTCTTTTCTTTCCATGCCAGCACTTCTTGGTCTCGCACCAACTAAAAAAGCACAATCAGCATTTGTAAAGGCAACATCGGGATTATCGGTGGTTACAATATCTTCAAGAAGTGGGAAAGCGCAATCATCTAACTCCATTTTAACTCCCTCCAGAGCGCTTAACGCTGGAGTTATTTCAAGTAAATGCAATCTGATTTTTTGCTTGGGTCCATAGACTTGACCCGAGGCAACCCTAAAAGCAAGTTGGTACCCAATTTGGCCGGCACCACCAGTTATAGCGATATTCTTCACATCGTGACTCATAAATTATCCTTCTCTAAAATTATTGGTTTGCGGCTCTATACGCAGCAATTTGTTCATTAAATGAGGCGGCAACAGCTTCAATTTCTGTAGCCGCTGCATTAAACCTCCCGATCATGATTGCTCTGAACTCATCGGTAGCATCGTCACCGGCAACTTCTAGTGAGTTATTTATACAGTCTTGATAATCCGTCATATCAGCAATAAAAGTTTGAATATTGCCTTGAGCGGCAACCATTTGATCTAATGTTGCTGTTGCGCCATCAGGAATTTCAACAAGCGGTGGATAGTTGCAATCCTGAGCAAACAAATTACCCATAAGGATTGTAAGAAATAGAAGTAAAAATAGCTTAACTCGTATCAATTTATGTCCCCAAAAGGTTCTAACTATAGAAACTATATCTCACAACTCTAAAGCTGACAAATGCAAACTTAATTAAATATTGACAGGTTTTTTGTGAAATCAATTTATACTTGTTTCCAACGCATATGCTTGTACCAAATCTAAACTTATCTATTCCAAGAGAGGCAATGGCGCAGATCAACTGCTGTTTAAAAGGCATTGAGAAAGAGACGCTTAGAGTTGATCGTAGTGGCTCCATTGCAAGCACACCGCACCCTACATATTTAGGATCAGCACTGACACATCCATACATTACTACAGATTATTCTGAGGCATTACTTGAACTTGTTACTCCTCCTTACCAAACAGCCCTAGCGCTTGAAAAATTTTTGTCTCATCTTCATCATTATGTTTATCAAGGCATAGGAAATGAAAAATTGTGGATCATGAGCATGCCATACTTTTCAGAAGTACCTAAAAATATTCCTATTGCGCAGTATGGCAATTCAGCGAAGGGTTTATATAAAACGATATACCGTAGAGGGCTTTCCAAAAGATATGGAGAGGCCATGCAGGCTATTGCAGGTGTGCATTTTAATTTCTCATTTAGTGAGCAATTTTTTCAATCATTTTTTGGTGAGGATTCCCAGCAAGATAAGGTAACTGATTTTTATTTAAATCTTGCTCGTAATTTCAAAAGATATTCTTTTGTCCTTCTTTATCTTTTTGGAGCGAGCCCAATAGTCTCAAAGCATTATAAAAATCTAAAAGGAGATGAGTATAAATTAATCAGTAATTCCATGCTAATTAGCAATCATGCGACAAGTTTAAGGATGAGTAATATTGGCTATACTAATTCTTCCAACTCACAAATTTATTGTTCTCTCAACTCAATAGATAACTATATTTCTGATTTAACTGCAGCACTTACACAGGATGATCCTGTATTTAAAGATTTAGGTGGGAGGGAAGATCTTGAGCAAATAAACTACAAAAGACTTCAGATAGAAAATGAGTACTATTCAAATGTTCGCCCAAAACCTTCAGGTCAATTTTCTATGAGGCCATTATTAGCTCTAAAAAAATATGGTGTTCATTATGTTGAGATTAGATCTTTGGATCTAAACCCTTATTCTGAGATCGGTATCTCAAAGGAACAGCTGCATTTTATTGAGGCCTTCCTTATTTTTTGTGCATTTTGTGAAAATAAACCTATTCAATCTGGGGAGCTGGATGAAATTCAGCACCGAGACCTAGAGGTTGCATTGTATGGAAGAAGGAAAGACATGCAGGTTATTTTTAATGGTCAATTAGTTAATTTACATGCATTAATTAAGGAGATTATGCATTCGGTTGAGAAAACTATTGATGCGTTTGAGCTTAAAGATTTGCAAAAATCTTTCGAATATTGGACGCTTCGGTTTGAGGAAAAGTTTTCTCTTTCTCAGGAACTTTATGATGCATTGGTTAAAGAGAAAAGCATTATAGATTGGGTACTAGAAAAGTCTGATCATTACAAAGAAAAACTTGCCTCTTATGATTTAGATGATTCTATGAAAGACTCATTTAGCATGCTCGTAAGATCATCTATTGCTGAACAAAAACAGATTGAAGAAAAAAAGATTTCAATTTTTGATTACATTAAAGAGCAAGAACTAGAATAGATGCTCAATCTTTATGGTTTCTACGTTTGTATAATGCTCATCCATTACTTTTTTTAATTTGGCAAAGTGAATAGGATTATTCAATGATTGAAAGCCAATGACCCTAGATTTATGAGAATAAATCTTAGTCAGACTATCCTCGTTTGTTTTTATAGATTTAAATTCATTTTCACTTTGTGTATATCCCATCATTTGAAGCCGATGATTTCCTTGATTAGACCAAAACCAAGGGATTTTATTCATTTTTGATTCAATCCCAAGGATATTTCTAGCAGCAATTTGCCCTTGATGCGTTGCATGGGAAATTGAAGTCGTAACTTCATATCGTTGGTTAAAAGGATTTTGATATTCGCTGCAGTCACCTATGGCATAAATATCTTTTGCACTCGTTTCACAAAAATTATTAATCATAAATCCACGATTTATATTTATCTCAGCAGTATCGACAATTGAGGTATCGGTATAATTTCCAATGCAAGTCAACACATGATCAAGCTCATATGTTTGGTCGCTTGTTTTAAGTATTGTTTTTTTGTCAGCCTCTTTAACAGACTCAATTAAACAATTCAATTCGATTTGGACCCCACTCGTAACCAATGATTTTGTCAAAATGTTTGCAATGTCTGCATGACATGCGCTTTCTAGTGCACGCGAGGCACGCTCAAAAATTTTTATTTCCTTAACACTATGTGCCAATGATGAAGCAGCTTCCATGCCAATAAAGCCAGCCCCAATGATGCCAAGCTTATTTATTTTTTTCTTTTTTAGAAGCTCTGCATCATTCAAGTTATGCAGATGATAAGGATTTTGAATCGAGTCCAAGGTTCGAGGCACAGAGCCCGTAGCAATAATGAGCGCATCAAATGGGTGCTTATCACCATTAGATAACTCGATATGTTTTGTATTTGCATGGATTTTTTTTACCGGGCAAGAGAGAAATACTTCAATTTTATGTTTTTTAAGAAATTCAGGATTTCTAAAAAAAATTCTTTCCTTGCTAAGAGATCCTGAGAGAAATTCTTTTGATAGGGGTGGCTTATGATATCCAGGTAATGCTTCTTGGGTAAAAATCTTTATTGAATAATTTGAATGCTCTCGAGTAAGGGTTGAAATGACAGCATCGGTGCCATGACCAAATCCAACTATGATGATTTCTTTTCTCATTTGAGTACTCAAAATTAGTTTATAGAAAATCTATTCAATTTACATGACTTACCAAAGAATACCTTCTAAATAAACTAATATACGATTAGTTTCTAATAACTTTAATTATGAGAAAATATACACATGAAAAAGAACTATGCGATTCGGCTTAACCAGTTTGGTAATGAAGATGTGCTGAAATATATCCAAGTAGATATTAATGAACCAAGTAATCATGAGGTCGTTATCAAGCATGAGGCAATTGGTTTGAATTTTATTGATGTCTATTTTAGATCTGGACTATACCCAATTAATTTACCATCTGGACTAGGCTGCGAGGGAGCAGGAACTATTGAATCAATCGGAAAGGATGTCACCGATTTAAAGGTCGGAGACCGAATTGCCTATTGTTCTCCGCCCCCTCTTGATGCTTACAGCATGTATCGCACGATAGACGCCTCTAAAGTAGTAAAAATTCCTTCTGAACTATCATTTGAATTAGCTGCAGCTTCAATGCTTAAAGGACTAACAGCGTGGTATTTATTACATGAAACATATCAGGTTCAAAAAAATGAGACTATCGTAGTCTATGCTGCGGCAGGAGGCGTGGGAAGCATTTTGGTTCAATGGGCAACTTCGCTGGACGCAAAGGTAATTGGAATTGTAAGTAATGAGCAAAAAAGACAGATGGCACTCACAAATGGATGTGAGCATGTCATTGTAGATTCTAAAAAAGTATTAGACGAATTTAACGAGATCACTAATCACCAGGGTGTCAAAGTGGTTTATGATTCAGTCGGTCAGTCTACTCTGAATGCATCTCTTGCAATGCTTGCACCAAGAGGTTTATTGGTTAGCTATGGAAATGCTTCTGGGCCAGTTGATAATTTTTCTTTTTCCACTCTTGCCAAGCATGGCTCGTTGTATGTAACCCGACCTACCCTTTGGAGTTATATTAGCAATCATCATGATCTAATGAGAAGCAGCAATCTGCTTTTTGAGAAAATTTTGAATAATGAAATTAACATTGAAATTGGTCAAAAATATGCGTTATCGAATGCCGCACAGGCCCATCATGAGCTCTCGAATAGAATGACAACAGGCTCATCAATTTTATTGCCGGAATGAGACAGCTCTTTCCCTCAATTGAGCCTTTTAGTAAGGGCTACTTAAATAAAGGTTTGCATGAAATTTATTATGAACAATCTGGTAATCCAGATGGCTATCCCATGCTATTTCTTCATGGCGGACCTGGAGGAGGAGGAGATATTAATGCTAGAAGATTCTTCGATCCGAACCATTATAAGATAATTATTCTTGACCAAAGAGGGTCAGGACGAAGTAAGCCACTAGGCTGTGTAGAGGATAATACGACACAACATTTGATTGAAGATATTCATGAAATTAAAAATTATTTAAAAATTAAATGTTGGCATGTCTTTGGAGGCTCATGGGGAAGCACTCTAGCATTGGCTTATGCTCAAGCATTTCCGAATGAGGTCTCCGCCTTAATTTTAAGGGGTATATTCTTACTTAGAAGAAGAGAACTCGACTGGTTCTATCAGTATGGTGCTAGTGAAATCTATCCGGATGCATGGGAAAACTATATTTCGGTCATTAAGGAATCAGAACAAGACAATTTGATTAGCGCATTTTACAAGCTTATTCATCATGCTGATAATGATACCCAAAAGCGTGCATGCAAGGCTTGGTCACAGTGGGAGGGGGCAACAAGTAAACTCGTCCCAGATAGAGGGCTGATTGATCATTTTGCAAGCGATGACTTTGCATTGGCACTAGCAAAAATTGAAACTCATTATTTTATGAATCGTGGGTTTTTTTCTAGCGAGTCACAAGTCCTTCAAAATATTGATAAGATTAGGCATATACCTAGTGTAATTATTCAAGGTAGGTATGATGTGGTTTGCCCATCAAGAACCGCCTATGAATTGCATCAAGCTTGGCCTGAGGCAGATTTCAAGATTGCAGAGGTTTCAGGGCATAGCGCCTATGAAAAAGAAATTACTGATTTATTAATAGAGGCCACAGAAAAATTTAAAGGTATATAGGGTTTATGAAATATTTATTGAAAGATATTACGGTCATCAACGAAGGCTCAAGAATTGAAACAGATCTCTTGATAAAAGATGAGAGAATTGAACGAATTGATAGCCATATTTCTGGCGACGGAAATACTAAAATTATTGATGGAAGCAATAAGCTTTTAGTGCCCGGCTTTATTGATGATCAAGTGCATTTTAGAGAGCCTGGCCTTACCCATAAAGCAGATATAGCCTCTGAATCTAAAGCCGCTGTTGCCGGAGGCACCACGACAGTATTTGATATGCCTAACACTACGCCTCCTGCAGTTACACGAGAGGCAATATTAAATAAAATTAGGAATGCAATAGGAAAAACACATGCTAATTACTCTGCCTATATTGGTGCTACAAACGACAATATCGATGAAATTGCGTCATTAGAAGCTAATGATGTATCAGGTATTAAGGTATTTATGGGCTCCTCAACGGGCAATATGCTTGTTGATAAAAAAGAGTCTTTAGAGCAAATATTTGCTCGAGCCCCAGTTCCGATCGTTACTCATTGCGAAGACACACCTATGATCGCAGAACAAGAGTCGATTTACCGAGAAAAATTCGGCAATCAAATTGATCCAGAAATGCATGCAGATATAAGATCGCGGGAAGCATGCTATAAGTCTTCTAGCTATGCTGTTGAATTAGCAAAAAAATATGGCACAAGGCTTCATGTACTTCATCTAACTACAAAGGAAGAAATTGCTCTATTTGAGGCAGGCGATGTGCAGGAAAAGCATATTACCGGCGAGGTATGCATCCATCATCTTTGGTACAGCAAGAAAGACTACAAAGATTTAGGAAATTTAATTAAATGCAACCCTTCGGTTAAGGAAGAATCTGATCGTTTGGCATTAATTCAGGCGCTTAAAAATAATGTACTCAATGTGATAGCTACCGATCATGCCCCTCACCTACTTTCAGAAAAAAATAATAATTATTTTGAAGCGCCCTCAGGATTGCCTTTAATACAACATGCTTTTCAAATGCTTTTAGAGCTTTGTCATCAAGGATATTTTACTTTAGAGGAGGCAGTTGCTTTTTCTTCGCACAATCCTGCAAATCTTTTTAATATAAAAGATAGAGGCTTTGTAAGGGAAGGTTTCTATGCCGATCTTGTCATTATCAACCCGAATAAAAATCATAAAGTAAATGAAAGTGAATTATTTTATAAATGTAAATGGAGCCCGCTAATGGACTTTGAGTTCCATCAAACGATTGATACTACATTTGTAAACGGAAACATGGTTTTCAACCATGGAAGAATTTTAAATGAGCCCCAAGGTCAAAGAATATTATTTGATCGATAAAAATGGCCGGGCGCTTCAAGCGCCCGGCAGTCTTATAAACCAATGGCAGGGGGAAGCCACTGGTTAGGGGGAGTCTTTAACCTCGACCTATAAAGAAAAGACTCAAGTTCCACACGTTACGTCTGGGTGTGTAATAATCTATATTTGTTTGTAAGAAAATTTCATCGTTATCAATAATTAATGGCTGGACGTGTGTATCAAGTTCACCGTAGAGACCTCTGTTTTCAACAACAGTTAATTCCTCCATCGCAAAAATTGGTGCAGAAAAGATTAAAACTAAAAAAATGTAAATGTATTTCATATTTCTCCTAATTACTAAATTACATGCAATTTCTATGCCAAATTAATAAATGGCCAAATTTATGTGTATAATTGCGAAAAATATTTATCATTAACGAAAAAGCATATAAAATACGAAATATTGTAAATAAATATTACGTAAATACGTAAATAACTTAAATTTTATGGATTGGTACAGAGAGTTCTTAAAGTCATGCCCGCTAATGGTGCTTTATCTTGATGAAGCCGGGGTAATACAAGATATTAGTAAAGAGATGCTAAACAAGCTTAACTTTGCTGAAGATGAGGTTATTGGAAAGAAACCCCATGACTTTTGTACCGCAGAGAGCAGGGAGAAGATTTTTAAAGAATACATCCCAAATATACGTAAATTTAGTGAGCTTAATGGCGCTGAGGTTCATCTTGTTGATCAAGATGGAAAAATAGTGCCATTGATCTCACATGTACGTTTGGTGCGTAGAGATGATCTTAATGCTTACAGAACATTTATTTTTTTCTTTGATAAGCAATTTGAGCACTTAGACTATTTTAGAAATCTTTATCGTAGCTCTCCAGCTATGTTATTCACCTTAGATCAAAATTTTTTAATTACAGATATTAGCAAGCGTTGGGCAGATAAGATGAATCAAGACAGCTCATATTTTATTGGAAAACGTATCACTGATTTTATTTTAGAAGAGAGCATATTAAGTGACCTTATCAAAGATAAGAGTAAAGATATATCATTAGATAATGCGCCAATTTGTTTTAAAAAGCATGATGGATCACTAATGGAGGCGTTGATAAGCGCTTACTCAGAAAAAAGGGAAAACTCAAAAACTTTATTTTATTTTGCTGTCAAGGATGTGACTGAGCAAAATAAATTAACAAGGCAGCTTAAAGACACACTCGAGGAGAACGAGAGGCTTAAAGAAGAGCTTCAGAAGGAGCGTGACTATCTTCGAGAGGAAGTTAGAGTCTCATTAAATTTTGGAGATATTGTAGGTGAGAGTGCATCACTTAAAAAAATGCTATCTCGAATTGAGGCGGTAGCCAAGACCAGTGCTAGCGTCTTGGTAGAGGGTGAGTCAGGGACAGGCAAGGAATTAATTGCAAGGGTACTTCATCAGCTTAGTGATAGATCCAACGGACCGCTGGTAAAAGTAAATTGTGCTGCGATTCCTACAGAGCTCTTTGAGAGCGAATTCTTTGGGCATGTGAAAGGGTCATTCACCGGTGCCTATAAGGATAGGATTGGAAAGTATGAATTAGCCGATGGGGGTACTTTATTTCTAGATGAAATTGCTGAGATTCCAATTGAGCTTCAAAGTAAATTACTAAGGGTGCTACAAGAGGGTGAATTTGATCGCATCGGTGATAATCAAACAAGAAAGTCAAATGTCAGAATAGTTGCTGCTACAAATAAAGATATTGAAGGCTTAATTTCAAAGGGTCTCTTTAGGGAGGATCTTTATTATCGTTTAGGAGTATTTCCTATTAATGTACCTGCTCTAAGGGAGAGAGGTGGTGATGTTATTCAGCTTGCAAATCATTTTCTTGTCATTACCTGTAAAGAGTTTGGAAGGCCCTTGCTTTCCTTAGATTCTGCTAGCATTGAACTTATTGAATCCTATACTTGGCCAGGAAATATCAGAGAGCTTAAAAATGTCATAGAAAGGGGAGTTATCTTAAGTAGTGGCGATAAGCTCAGGCTTGATTTAGCCATGAGTGATTTAAAGATGAGTGATCAAAAAAGCATAGTGGCTGAGGAGGCTTTCAGGACAAAAGAATTGAGACCAGAAATATTAAGCGAGGAAGAAGTACAAGAATTTTTAAAAGATAATTTAGAAAAGGCTTTAATACAAACAAATTGGCGGGTATCAGGACCTAGGGGAGCAGCTAAATTATTGGGCGTGAGGCCAACAACGTTGCACGATCGCATCAAAAAGTATCAATTGAATAAAACTTAGCCTAGACAATATCTATTCATCTGATAATCTAAAAGTATGAATCTAAAAGTAAGATTATTTAATGCAGCATCACAACTGATGTCTGATGGATCGATTAAAGATAGACTCTCTGATTCTTATAAATTGCATATGCTTAAGCTTGATCCAAATAGCATATTGAATAAAGAAATTAGATCAAGATTTGATATGCTTGCCAATAAGCTGGGAGATGAGGATTCTTGTAAAGTCAGGGCAAGGAAGCTATCTAAAAAAGAAGCCGAGGAGTTAGCAGTAATAATTTTAGAGATGAGCATGATTGCGCATGAGAAAAATTCTAAATTTGGTCCAAAACTTATTGAAGAAGATCAGCCTAAAGTCTCTATTCCAAAGTTTCTTAAGAAGAATTAAGTTGCTCTAAATCCTTTTTTTAACTCTAAGATAATTAAAAAACCGACGAGATAGAGCATCGGAATACTCAAGTCAATTTTCATTTGCCAAATATAATGAATTATGGCCGAGGCGGTTCCAAGATAGATCAATTGATGAATTTTTTTCCAAAGTTCTTTAAGTCTAATTTGCGCCCTCCTAAAAGATGTCAGTGCTAGTGGAATGATACTTATAAAAGCTATCATTCCTGCCAAGATATAGGGTCTGCTAATAAAATCATCTTGGATGCTAAGTATCGACATACTTCGATCAATAAATAGATAAACACTTAGATGCAGTGCTGCATAGAAAAAACTAAAAAGCCCTAACATACGAGACAGAATGAGGAAATTTCTAAAAAGACTGTGCTTGGCCATGAGTGGTATAAGTAACACAATCATTAGTAGATTAAGCGAGGTATTCCCAGTTCTATGAAGAACCTCCTCAACAATATTTGGCCCCAAGTTAATAAAATTAATTATTCCAAGAATAAGAATGATCAACGGTAGCAAAGACAGGATAAAAGCAATCCACTTTAACAGCTTAATGGACAGCATTAATAATTGATTTGTAAGTCTAAGCCATCATAAAGATGTGCTACTTGTTCGCCATAGCCATTAAACATTTCTGTAGGAACTCTTGGGGTGAAGAAACCTTGACCGAGCACTCTCTCATATGCTTGACTCCACCTAGGATGGCTGACATTTGGATTCACATTGGAATAGAATCCATACTCCCTAGCATTCGCCTGATTCCAACTGGTTAAGGGTTTTTGGTCAGTAAAAACAATTTTTACAATGGATTTAATGCTCTTGAAACCATACTTCCAAGGCACTACGAGCCTAATTGGCGCTCCGTTTTGGTTGGGCAATGTTTTTCCATAGAGCCCCGTAGCTAAAAATGATAGAGGATGCATGGCCTCTGCCATGGTTAGACCCTCACGATAAGGCCAATCTAGGACCCTTGATCTTTGGCCCGGCATCATATCAGTATCGTATAAAGTAAAAAACTGAACATAATTTGCATTTGTTTGGGGCTCAAATTGTTTTAAAAAAATACCTAAAGAAAAACCAATCCAAGGCACGATCATCGACCAAGCCTCAACACATCGCAACTTATAGACCCTCTCCTCTAGCTGCATCGATTGAATTATTTCATCTAAGTCATAGACTCCTGGTTTATTGGTCAGGCCGGAAATTTCAATTTGCCATGGATGCGTCTCAAGAGTATGTGAATAGCGGGCGGGATCCGCCTTATCAAGACCAAATTCGTAAAAATTATTGTAATTTGTAATATCTTCAAAGGAATTTAAGATGCCAGGACTTTCCTGATCCCAAGGCCTGTAGCCCTCTATATCCGTGACATGGCCATAACTGCGAGAGGGTAAAAGCCCAAGCGCAACAGCTGACTTGAGAAGCGCTCTTCTATTATCAAAAAGCTCCTCAGGGGTAACCTCAGAGTCTTTAAATTGCTTAATTCTAAGTTTTTGAGACCAAGTTTTTGACATTTTTGCTGAATAATATTTACCACTATAGTAACTTGAAGGAAAGGAGATTTAAACGAATTTAGGAGCACTATGAAATTAATTACTGCAATCATTAAGCCATACATTCTCGAGGACGTTAGAACTGCACTTTCTGAGGCTGGCGTTCAGGGCTTGACGGTCTCAGAGGTAAAAGGCTTTGGAAGACAAAAGGGTCATACAGAAATGTACAGAGGCGCTGAATATGTTGTCGATTTTTTACCCAAAGTAAAAATAGAGTGTGTAGTACCTGATGACTTAACACAAAATATTGTTGACGCGATCTTACAATCTGCTAGCTCAGGTAAAGTCGGTGATGGAAAAATTTTCGTCTCAGAGGTTTCTGAGGTATATCGAATTAGAACGGGAGAGACAGGTGAAGATGCTTTATAAATCAATTCAAAAATATTTGCTTTCATTTGGATTCTTATTCTTTGGGGCTACTTCAGCTTTAATCGCACAAGAGCTTAATAGCGGCGACAATGCATGGTTGATGACCTCTACCGCCTTAGTGCTCTTTATGACTTTGCCTGGTTTAGCAGCTTTTTACTCTGGCTTGGTATCCCAAAGGAATGTTCTGTCAGTGTTGATGCATTGTTTTGTCATTTGCTGTGTAGTCACAGTCATGTGGGTACTTTTTGGTTATGGTATGACCTTTGGTGAGACGATTGGTGGCTACATGGGATCCATAGGCCCCGCATTTTTAGCGTCGGTATCTCTCGATTCAATGGCAGGAACTTATCCTGAAACGACCTTTATTATGTTTCAACTTACCTTTGCAATCATCACGCCTGCTTTGATCGTAGGCGCCTTTGTTGAGCGGGTTGCATTTAAAGGCCTCATTCTTTTTGTAATTGGCTGGATGATATTGGTTTACTTCCCTGTTGCGCATTGGGTCTGGGGCGGCGGCTGGCTCGGTGATATCGGTTATAGAGATTTTGCAGGCGGGGCTGTTGTTCATGCCACGGCTGGTGTAGCAGCAATAGTATTTGCTAGATACTTGGGTCCAAGAAAAGGCTTTCCCAGAACGCCGATGCCCCCGCATAACTTACCTTTGACTGTCTTAGGGGCTGGGATGCTTTGGGTAGGTTGGTTTGGATTTAATGGAGGCAGTGCGCTCGCTTCGGATGGCGCAGCTAGTATGGCCATCCTTGTAACACATATCAGCGCATCGGTAGCTGCGCTAACTTGGATTGGGATTGAGTGGCTCAAGTTTGGCAAACCTAGTGTTCTGGGCTTGGTCACCGGTATGGTTGCTGGCTTAGCTACAATTACACCGGCCTCTGGTTTTGTGGGACCCTTGGGCGGATTCATGATTGGAATCATTGGCGGTGCAGGCTGTTTTTATGCCACACAAATTGTGAAAAGGCGATTTGAAATTGACGACTCTTTGGATGTTTTTCCTGTGCACGGTATTGGTGGAATTCTTGGATTGCTCTTCACATCAGTTTTTTCATCAGAGCAGTTTGGGGGCTTAGGTCTTGATGAGGGTGTATCTATCTTAGATCAGCTTCATATTCAGCTACTTGGGACTGTAAGTGTTATTGTGTGGACACTTATTATCTCATATGTGCTAATCAAGCTTATTGACCAATTAGTAGGCATAAGAGTTTCCGAACAAGATGAGATTGATGGTTTGGATATCACGACGCACGATGAGCGAGGTTATAACTTAGATAATCTTCGCTAGTTTATTTCACTGAGCGTTGGGACATAAAGATAAGAGAACGTCTCGGTTCTCTTATCTGAGCTCATGGGGATCGCATCGATCATGATTGGGCGATAGCGCGTATCTCGGATGGATGCATAGACGGTGCCATCCTTAAGGCCCTCTGGGCTGGATTCAATAATTTCAATTTCTCGAGTCCTGCCGGTTTCATCCACAAAGTAGTCGGCTATCACAATGCCCGGCAAACCTCTTTCGTCCTCGGCATTGGTCAATCCTCTCTGATTGGGTCTTCTTTGTATTACTGGAACGGGCTCCGAAAACCATTCAGTTAGTATTTCCGGATAGGTTCCATCTTCATTACGTAATACTTCCCAAGCTCTTAAATACTGATTCCCTCCATCCGTCACTCTACTAAATGCGGTGTACCAGTCACCTAAGTCCCTGTAGAGGAGTGCTTTTTCTACAGCATCGATAGTGTCAGGATTGCGACTGATAATTCTGTTTGCCCTTAAAAGATAACCCAGTCCATTCTGGTCATTAAATTGCTGTCTTCTGTAGCTTGTACCAAGCTCCCGATAAGTTCTAATAATATTAGGGCTCTCCTCACCTTCATATGCTCTTTGCATGTCCAGCACCTGAATTAAAAGACCTCTACCTCGCTCCCACTGATTCACACCAAAAAACCAATCAGCATACTGATAAAGAAAATCAATTCTCTTGTCATAGTCATCGCTTGAAACTCTTCTTGCCAAACTTAATGCCTCGTTTTGCAATGCTATTCCAGATTCAATATCGCCTCTTTGGATCAGTAAGTTGGACTGGTAACGCATGAT
>JAURFX010000021.1 GCA_030834065.1 Gammaproteobacteria bacterium | reverse complement strand
GTAAGCTTATGGCCATGCGAATCTGCAATCCCTCTGCATTTTTTAATAATGTCTTCTAGGTGATCATTTCCGTATTTATCGGGTTCCCTGGTTCCCAATAAATTCAGATTCGGACCATTTAATAGAAGTATATTTGCCATGCCATTAATTTAAGATAAATAATTGAAAATAACAACAATTAAATACATTTAACGTATTTTATAAGGATTTAAATGCTAGAAAATCGATTTTGAGCCTGAGCAAGTGTTATTTCATTCGCGTCATAATCTTCAATAATTTTACTGATCTCATCAAGTTGCTCTTGATGCAGTTCGCCTGTATACACTCCAAGCGTTGACCCATTAGCGACAGTAAAAACTGTGAAGGGAAGGGCATAGACATTGACACCAAATTCTTGTGCAGCATTCATTGCCTGCATCTGGCCAATTAGAACGGGATAATCTATTTGCATCTCTTGAGCATAACGTAGGACAGGTAACTCTCTATCTACAGCTATTCCAATTAAATTGAAATTGCTATTTTGATCCTTAAAATTTTTTAGTAATGGTATTTCTCTTAGGCATGGTGCGCACCAAGTAGCCCAAAAATTTATTATCATTGGCTTACCAGACCACTCCTTTAGATTTCTTAGCTCTCCGTTTAGGTCTGGCAATTCAATATTAGGTAAACTTTGAGCTAGATTAGTATTTATAACATCGTTTAGACCATTATCTTTTATATAATTGACTGTTAACTCATTAATAAGGATAGCGGTTAGCAGTAATACCAAAGTTATATTTAAAGCCTTTTTGTATTGTTTAAGCATGGATTTATTTTAAAACAAAAGCTCAATATGCTCGATAAAATCGTTTGCATTAACAAATCCAATAAGCGTAAGCTCATCTCTTCTTTGCCCCTGATTATCAAAGAAAATGATAGTGGGTGGACCATAAGAATCCAGATAATCCAGTATAAGTCTATGCTCTTGAGAAAATTCGGTGACATCAGTTTTTAGTAAGGTCCAGTCATCAAGAGCATCAATGACCCTCTGATCGGTGAACGTATATCGCTCGAGCTCACGACAGGACACGCACCAATCCGCTGTCACCTCAATCATTATTGGATTTGGCGAGCTTTGTGCTTCGCTAATCAGATTTTGTAATCCGTTAAAGCTATCGACGTTATTAAAATTAAGTTGCTCTATATTATTTGTATTTGAGGTGAGCCACAGTTGATTGGGAAAGATTCCAATCGCTCCATTGAAAGTCGAAAAAATAATTGCACTGCCGTAGAGCGCAGCCAATGAGGCCAGAACTCTTCTGACCAAAATTCTACCTTGAAAATTAAAGACAATATGAGTGTAGGAACTGAGCTCCAATGCAATAAATAAAATTAGGATTGCCCAAAGCATTTGTTGTATTTCTATACTTACTGAACGACCAATGAGATAAATCGATGTCGCGATGAGCAGAAGACCTATGAATCCTTTGATGTTCTCCATCCATGGACCAACTCGAGGAAGGAGGCGATCAGCAGAAAGTCCAATGAGCAAAAGCGGTAGGCCCATTCCAAGGCTCATAACAAACAAAGAAACTCCACCTCTTACTATATTTCCAGACTCTCCGATGGCGATTAATGCACCTACTAATGGGGGCACTACACAAGCAGTGACCGTCAACCCAGACAGGATGCCCATCACCATAGTGCTGGTATAGCTGCCACCCTTAAGCTTAGACATCTGATTATTTATTAGGTTGTTTAAACTATTAGGTACTAAGAAGTTTGCACCATTGATCATTGATAAGCCGAGCAAAAAATAGATTGCTGCAAAGCCAAATCCAAACCAACTACTTTGTAATAAAGTTTGTATCTGTGAACCTGCAATACCTGCTACTAAACCTAGCATTGTGTATGTGAAAGACATCCCTAAGACAAAACTTATTGCTAATAATATTAAATTCGAATTTGATTCCTTTCCCTTGAAGATCAGTCCCGAAAGGATCGGTATCATCGGAAGTACGCAGGGAGTGAATGCTAATAATATGCCAATTATAAAGAATGAAATAATTACATACCCTATGGCACCATTATTTATGAGTGAGGCCAGCCTGCTTTGCTCTGATTCGAAAATAGGTTCTGACATTTGCCCCATATTAAAATCTGTAACGGAGGGTACCAGAATATTAAATACTTGTTCTGTTGGGGGGTAACATATGCCCTCATCTTTACAGCCTTGTGTTTGCGTAATTACATTAATAGTAAAACTCTCGGGTGAGCTCCTACTGAAGGGAACACCTACTTCCAAAAAATTTCTATAAATATCAACACTTCCAAAATATTCATCAAAGTATGGTATCCCTTCAGGTAATTCTAAGGCGCCCATTTGTATAGGGCCCTCAATATTTATATTAATTAGGTGGCTATACATGTAGTATCCAGGCTCAATCAGCCAATTAACGATCATAAGATTTGGCCCATCAAATCTGATATTTAGCTGGAATGCATCCTCATAGCTAAGCGGATCATCGGTACTAAAGAAATTAGAACTTGCATTCAATGGACTAAAGTTTTGAATGTTAGAAAGTGTCCAGACTTGCGGAGGGTAGCAAAGACCTATATCGGCACACCCTTGTAATAGAATTTGTAGGGTATCGGATGAACTATAGTTATCTAAGTTAACTCGCAAAGAGAATGCATCTCTATATATTTCACTTATCCCAAAAAATTCATCCTCATGCATGACTGCTTCGGGAAATAAAATATCATAACCAAGATCATTGCCCGATTGAATGATACCAAACTTATCTTTATACAGATAATATCCCTCAGGCAGATAAAAATTAATCTCTAAAAGGTTTCCTGATATTCTTGCCTCATATGGAAATGCTTGTTCTGGAGGCAGAACAGTTTGTCCATAAAGCCCGATTGCTTTTAAAAGCACGAGGAAAGCTAAGAGATGTTTGACTATAAATTTCATCACTTGAGGGTGTTGGTTAACCAATTCAAATATTGCGTACTACCATTGTTAATGTTAATCGCTATGCATTCAGGAATTTCATAGCTGATATATCTTTGTACTATTAAGTTTACCTGATTAAATAGATCGCTACTTGTTTTAATCATGAGTAAAAACTCGCATGTCTGTTCAATTTTATCATTCCATCTATAATGCGATTGAATATTTGGAAGGATATTCACGCAAGCAGCCACACCTTCGGCTAATAATTTGTTTGAAACAAGCTTTGCTTCTTCCTCACTTGGGCACGTTGCCAAGACTAATAAAAAATCATTTTCCATTTTTTTTCTATAAACACTTGAAATATTTTTAACAAACCCTATTATTAGCAGTCTAAAGGAAAGAGTGCTAACTCTTTCAAAATAATAATATATTTATTTATCAACAACTTAAAGTAAGAGGGAAAATATGAATTTACGTCCTTTACATGATCGAGTAGTTGTTAGGAGAACCGAGGAAGAAAGAACTTCTCCCGGCGGTATAGTAATTCCTGATAGCGCTACTGAAAAACCAATTAAGGGAGAGGTTATTGCCGTTGGTAATGGCAAGACCAAAGACTCAGGAGAGAAACAACCTTTAGATCTAAAGGTTGGAGATAAAGTCCTTTTTGGAAAATATTCTGGTACCGAAGTGAAAGTTGATGGCGAAGAGCTTCTTGTAATGAGAGAAGACGATGTCATGGCTGTCATTGAGGCTTAACAAATAATTTATAGGAGTCAATTATGGCTAAAGAAGTAAAATTTTCAGATGATGCCCGTCAAAAAATGTTGAGGGGTGTGAATGTGCTTGCTAATGCTGTCAAGGTAACTCTTGGCCCAAAGGGTAAGAACGTTGTTTTAGAAAAGAGCTTTGGTGCCCCTACCGTTACTAAGGATGGTGTATCAGTTGCTAAAGAGATTGAGCTTGAAGATAAGTTCGAAAATATGGGTGTGCAGATGGTCAAAGAGGTTGCCTCCCAGACATCAGACCTTGCTGGTGACGGCACCACGACCGCCACAGTACTGACGCAAGCTATCTTTAGAGAAGGCTTAAAAGCAGTTGCCGCTGGATTCAATCCTATGGATCTAAAGAGAGGTATCGATAAAGCTTCTGCTACACTTGTAGAGCAACTCAAAAAGCTATCACAGCCTTGTGAAGATGATAAATCTATTGCTCAGGTTGGTACTATTTCTGCTAACTCAGATACAGAGATTGGTAATATCATTGCTGACGCGATGAGCAAGGTTGGAAAAGAAGGTGTCATTACTGTTGAAGAAGGATCAGGGCTTGCTAATGAGCTCGATGTTGTTGAAGGAATGCAGTTTGATAGAGGATACTTATCGCCTTATTTTATTAATGACCAACAAAGCCAGTCTGTTGAATTAGAGAACCCCTATATTCTTATTCATGATAAGAAAATTTCTAATATTAGAGATCTGCTTCCAGTTCTTGAGGCGGTAGCTAAGTCTGGTAACCCTTTGTTAATTATTGCTGAAGATGTTGAAGGCGAAGCGCTAGCAACATTGGTTGTTAATAATATCAGGGGTATTGTTAAGGTAGCGGCCGTTAAAGCCCCTGGATTCGGCGATCGAAGAAAAGCTATGCTGCAAGACATTGCAGTGCTTACAAAAGGTCAGGTCATTTCCGAAGAAGTTGGACTTTCACTAGAAAAAGCAACCCTCGAAGATCTAGGCCATGCAAAGAAAATACAGATCACTAAAGAAAACACTACCGTCATTGATGGCGCAGGTAGCAAAGATGAGATTAAGACACGAGTCGATCAAATCAACAAAGAGATTGATCAATCAACCTCAGATTATGACAAAGAAAAACTCCAAGAGCGTGTTGCAAAACTAGCCGGAGGCGTTGCCGTAATTAAAGTGGGTGCTGCGACTGAGATAGAAATGAAAGAGAAGAAAGCAAGAGTCGAGGATGCGTTACATGCTACACGAGCTGCGGTTGAGGAAGGCGTTGTGCCTGGTGGGGGTGTTGCATTAGTACGTGCACAAGCTTCACTGGATGCTGTTAAAGGTGACAATGCTGATCAAGACCAAGGTATTCAGATCTTGAGAAGAGCGATTGAGGAACCTTTAAGACAGATTGTTACTAATGCTGGTGAAGATGCAGCTGTTGTTTTAAATGAGGTAGCATCTGGAAAAGATAACTACGGCTATAATGCTGCAAATGGTGAGTTTGGAGACATGGTTGAGTTTGGAATCATTGATCCAACTAAAGTAACTAGACTTGCTTTGCAAAATTCTGCTTCTGTTGCTGGTCTTCTTTTGACCACTGAAGCAGCAATTGCTGAGAAACCAAAGAAAGATGAGCCAGCTGGTCATGGAATGCCTGATATGGGCGGCATGGGCGGCATGGGCGGCATGGGAATGATGTAAATCTTTCTTTAAAGTACGAAATGAGAAAGCCCTGCTCGCAGGGCTTTTTCTTTATATAATAGGAGTTGATTATGACGGCCAATTATTCAGAAAAAATTGTATTTATCTATCAGTCGGATTTACCCCTGCATTGCCCTTTGCCGTCCCAGGAAAAATGGAATCTTCATCCACGGGTATACTTACCTCTTGATGAGGATGGCAACGCCAAATGTCCTTATTGTGGCGCCGAATATCAAGTTAAAAAATAGTTATGTATGTGGTAACTGGCGGATTAGGTTTTATTGGAAGCAACCTAATCAAGGCACTAAATGCTAGAGGTATTAAAGATATCGTTATTGTTGATTACCCGGAAAAGCTAGAAAATAGTTTTTGGCTGGATGGTCTCATTTATGATGGGCTAATTAGTCCTGAAGATTTTTTGAGAAAGCTTAAACAAACCAATCTAAGTATCGACGGAATTTTTCACAACGGTGCATGTACAGATACCACTGAGTGGAATGGCGAGCTTATGATGCAGCAAAATTACCTGTATTCAAAATCCTTATTAGATGTTTGTGTAACAAAATCCATTCCTATTGTTTATGCATCCTCTGCCTCTGTGTATGGTGCCAGTCATAATAATTGTGACAAACAAGATTTAAATGATCTTAGACCTTTAAATGTTTATGGATTCTCAAAACTACTTTTTGATGAGTATGTACAATCCTTGCTTGTGAGCGCTCAACCAATGTCCAAAGTTATAGGTTTGCGTTACTTTAATGTTTATGGTCCAGGCGAATTTAAGAAGGCTAAGATGGCTAGCGTTGCATTTCATTTTATTGAGCAACTCAAAAATAATAGAACTATAAATCTTTTTAAGGGCTCGCACGGCTTTGCTGATGGCGAGCAACTTAGAGATTTTGTTTATATAAATGACATTATAAATATAAATATTTGGGCGATGTTTGAAGCAAATCATTCTGGTGTTTTTAATGCAGGATCAGGTAATGCAAGATCTTTTAATGATGTGGCAAATATATTGATTCGACTCATGGGAGAGGGAGTAAAAAATTATATAGAGTTTCCAGAGAGCTTATTAGAAGCTTATCAAAGTTATACTTGCGCAACGCAAGAAAAAATCCTTCATGCTGGATATTCGGTAAAGCCAACCACACTCGAAAAAGGGTTAGAAGACTACTTTAATTTTATGAATGAAAGAAAATAGCCCCCTTAAAGTTCTTATCATTGCGCCTTCCTGGATAGGCGATGCAGTTTTATCTCATTCGCTTATTCAAAATATAAAAATTAATCATCCAGAAATTATTATTGATGTTGGTGCGAATTATTGGACTAGCGATATCTATAGGAGAATGCCAGAAGTTTCTAAAATCATAGAGCTTCCTACGAGACACGGAAAGCTTGACCTTCTAGGAATGCTAAAAAAAGCAAAAGAAATAAAAAAATTAAACTATGATCAGGCTTATATATTGCCAAGGTCTATGAAATCAGCGCTGGTACCTTTTTTTTCTAGAATAAAAAAAAGAACTGGCTTTTTGGGTGAAAAAAGATATGGCATTCTCAATGATATTAGGTCTTTTGATCCAATGCTCTTGGATCAGACTATTAAAAGGTTTAATGCTCTAGCTGGAGATCATCCCGATGGCACAATTAATTGTTTTCAGCCAAAACTTATTGCAAATAAGTATAGAGGCATCGAAATTCTTGAGAGTCATGGGCTTAACGCAACTAAGAAATTTATTGCCCTCGCGCCTGGCGCAGAATACGGAAAGGCTAAAATGTGGCCAATTAAGCATTTTAAAGAACTGAGCTTATTAATTGAAAAAAAAGATTTTAATGTATACGTCTTTGGCTCCGCAAAAGAGCAGCTGCTATCTGAAAAGATTCTTCAAGGCTTAAATGATGATCGATGCTTCTCTTTTGCTGGCAAAACTAGCCTTATTGACTCTATAGATGTTTTGTCTCTTGCAAAGTCGCTTGTGACTAATGATTCAGGCTTAATGCATTTGGGGGCTTCAGTTGGCGTTCCGGTAGTGGCAATTTATGGTTCAACATCCCCAGAATTTACCCCCCCAATGACTGATCGAAAAAGCATACATTGGCTTAATATCGAATGCTCTCCATGCTTTAAGAGAGAGTGTGTCTTTGGTCATTATGAATGCTTAAATAGTATTAAGCCAGATGCAATTATAAATTCGTTGCAAAATTTAATGCATAGCTGATTATGAAAAATTCAATTTTCATTAATTCTGAACAATCACCGTTTTCTGAAGAGGAATGTAATATTGATTTTTGGAAAAAAAGTAGCAATGCTTCGCTGATAGGCGAGGGTAGATCGCAAGTCTACTTAATCGAGAAAGAAGAAAAAAAATATGTCATTAAAGATTATTATCGTGGCGGAAAATTAAGATCATTACTTAAGAAAAATTACTTATATACAGGATTAGCAAGAGTGCGTCCACTTCTTGAATGGTCATTAATGCTTAAACTTTTAGAGGGCGGCATGCAAATTGCTAGACCTATTGCAGTTCACGTAAGAAGATTCGGGATCTTTTACCAAGCGAGCCTGATCACCGAGTATGTTCCAAACACTCAAACGTTTGAGTCCTATTTGTCACGAGGCATTTACACAAAAGAAATCATTCAAGCTATAGGAAAAGAAATCAAACGCCTTCATGAGCTCTCAGTCACTCACCCAGACATTAATACGAAAAATATCTTGATCGATACGAGTTATAGAGTCTTTTTAATTGACTTTGATAAATCAAAAGAGTCGCAACATACTTTTAGATTCAATCAAGATGTCTTAAGACTTATCCGTTCAATTCAAAAGCTTAATCTAGACGATTTTGAGGCAATTAAATTCAATATTTATAAGGGATATGAAGGCTAAAGCAACTAGTAAACCTGCTTAAAGCAAAGCGGCCTCTGTTTAAACTTTTTATACCCCCAAAGGTATTGTTCTGGATATTCACTAATATAATTCTCAAAAATTGATAGTAGTTTTTTAGTATCATCCACATCATTATTGGGCTCAAAAAAAGGATAAAAGGTTAATACGTATTTGGATAATGATTTATCAAAACGCATACACATGGGCAAGATAATTGCATCACCGAGTTTGGCAATTTTAGATACAGCGGTATTAGTCACACAAGGGTTTCCAAAAAAAGGCAACAAATCTGTTGGGCTATCAAAATCAGGCTGATCAGGTAAGTAAACGGTTGCATAATTTGAGCGTAATTTCTTTATCAGGGCCCTGACATTATCATGAGCTATCATCTCACAACCCCTTCTATGTCTTGATTGAAACATAACATGCTCCAAGACAGGATTTTTAGCTTTTCTATACATACCCGCATAACGATCAAAAATCATTGAGGCTTTTGCTAGCCCTAATTCAAGGCAAGTGAAGTGAGCGGTTCCAATAATAATTGCCTTTTGATGACCAATTGCCCGCTGGAGCAAATCAGGATTCTCAATATGGAATGCCTGATTAATCGATTGTTCGGTTGCAAACCATGCAGAACTGACCTCAACTAAAGAATGACCGTAATTTTTAAGTACTTTTTTAGTAATCTTTTCTTGATCTTTTTTTGAAATGTCTGGAAGGCATAAGCCAATATTAGTAATGATTGTTGCTTTAGTTTTTTTTAGGAATAAAAAGGATAAATTACCAATGATAGCGCCAATAAACCTTTTTGCATTTATAGGGAATTTTGCTAAAACATACATAAGTAATATAAGAGTCCAAATAAAAAAATATTTTGGATGGAGAAGGTAAAAGTTAAATTTAGACATAGTACTTATTTAAATCTTTTATGTACCCAATAATACTGTTCTTTCGCTCTTAAAATATATGCTTCAAGTCTTAAAACATATTCTTGCGTGAGGTTTTCTCTACTTAAAGGACGTCCGATTTCAATCTCATATGAACCATCTTCGAGACGTCTAGAAAATTGTGTCAGTACAACACAATCAGTAATTTTCACTAGATCCTCAGTTGCGGAATTGAATGAAACTTTATGACCAAAAAAATCAACCTCCCGGGATCTTTTTTTAGCGTAATGCTGATCTGGGGCATACCAGACGACATAGTTATCTTTAAGTGATTTAATCATGCTCTTAATATCCGTATGAGCAAAAAGAAAATCTATATTTCGGCTTCTCCCTTTAGTCATTGTTTTGTTCCATGCTGCATTTTTTTGGACTCTATACATGGCTGCTAATTTTGGGCAATGTTGCCTTAATGAGCAAAAAATTCCCTCAAGGGTTGCAAAGTGAGCGGATAGTAAAATGACACCTCTTCCTTCAGCAATGGAATTAGTAAGGTGCTCAAGTCCAATAATTTTTTGCTTATCATAAATTTTTTTCTGATCACCGAACCATACTAGTTGCATCTCTACGAGACTTTTGCCTAACGATATGAAGTGATTTTTGGTAATTTGTTTTTTTTCTGAGATTGTATATTTAGACAGGCATTGATTGATATTACTGAGTGCGATTTGTCTTCTTTTAGGTATAAAAACATAGCAGAGCAATCCTATAAAGTGCCCTATGGTCATTTGAATACGCAGGGGTAGGGTATTTATGAGTTTGAAAAATATTCTTGAAGTCCCGACTATCAGATATCTGAAGATCATCATAGAACTAGTTTATAATAAGTCTTTTCGAATTGAATTTCATTTAATAGAAATAATACAATAGTAATATCGTAAATTTCGGAGCATAAAGTGAAGAGAATCTTCTTATTCCTGCTAACAAATATTGCAATTCTCGTTGTTATCTCAATTACTCTTTCTATTCTAGGCGTTGATTCAATTTTAATGAACCAAGGCACAGACTTAGATTTAAGAGCGCTGCTCATCTTTTCTGCAGTGATTGGCTTTATTGGATCTTTTATGTCATTAGCAATGTCAAAATGGTCTGCGAAGCAATGGACGGGGGCTAAAGTAATTTCTTCTCCCTCCAATCAGGTTGAGAATTGGTTAATAGAAACTGTTGCGGCTCAATCCAAGCAGGCTGGGATTGGTATGCCTGAAGTAGCAATATACCCTTCAAATGATATAAACGCATTTGCTACAGGCGCTAGGAGGGATGCTTCGCTTGTAGCAGTCAGTACAGGTCTCTTAAATCGATTAGGAAAGGATGAGATAGAGGCAGTTTTGGCACATGAAGTAAGCCATGTTGCGAATGGAGATATGATCACGCTTACTCTGATCCAAGGCATCGTGAACACCTTCGTGATCTTTTTATCGAGGGTAGTAGGATTTTTTGTAGATAGGGTAATCCTTAAAAATGAGCGTGGACTCGGCTTAGGGTATTATCTCAGCAGTATCGTGGCACAAATCGTTTTCGGAATTTTGGCTAGCACAATAGTGATGTGGTTTTCAAGGCAGAGAGAGTTTAGAGCCGATGAGGGCGGAGCAAAACTTGCGGGTAAATCAAAGATGATAAATGCTCTTCGAGCCCTTCAACGTGCCCATGAACCTGAAGGACTTCCTGAGCCTTTAAATGCCTTTGGTATTTCGGCAAAGAAAAAAGGAGGCTGGATGAGGCTATTTATGTCACACCCTCCCATCGAAGAGCGAATTGAGGCACTGGAGAGGCTCTAGCTTATGCCTAAAGATAAATTAACCCCACTACAATTTGAAGTTACACAAAACAGTGGTACTGAGGCACCATTTTCAGGTGAATACGATAAGCATTTTGAGGAGGGGACTTACCTTTGTGTGGTATGTGAGAGCACATTATTCTCATCAGAGACTAAATATAATTCTGGTTCAGGATGGCCAAGTTTTTATCAGCCATTAGTGCATGAAAGCGTTATAGAAAAGGAGGATACTAGCCATGGAAGAGTTAGGACTGAAGTCACATGCTCTAATTGTCACGCTCACTTGGGACATGTATTTGAGGATGGTCCCAACCCTACGGGACTGAGGTACTGTATCAATTCAGCCTCTTTAGAGTTTAAGAAAAAGAATTAACTGCAGAGGCAGGGCTCCCTGCAGTAGTATTTAATCTTAAGCAACTGCAATCAAGTTTCCAGTGTGGGTTTTTCTATAACTTGATTCTGTTATTTTATGCATATATAACAAAAAAGCATTAGTCTCATGTGGTAGTATCAAGTTCGATGTTAAAGAATGTATTCTCAAAATTTAGAAAAGCTGAAGATCTTGATAACAATGATCATCAAATCAAATGTGCTGCTGTTTCCTTGCTTATTGAGATCATGCAATCTGACTATGACGCTTCTGAGGACGAACAAAAAAAAATATTTGAGATTACAAAAAGTCTTTATGACCTCGATGATTCAGCTACTAATCAAATTATCGATGATTCTCATAGAATGATAGAGGATGCAGTTTCGCTGCAAGGATTTACAAGAACTTTGCATGAGAATTGTGATCAGGAAGAAAAAGAATCTATTTTAAGATGCATGTGGGAAGTTGCCATCGCAGATGGGATAGTCGATAAATTTGAAGATCATCTAATTTCTAAACTTGCAGATCTTTTGTATATAGAGAGATCAAGACTGATGAAAATCAGAAGTGAGTTTAGAGATCTTCAGAGCAGATAGCTGGGTAAACTTATACCCACTCTTATGGCATTTAGAATTATCAATGCAATAAGAGCAGAAAAATCTAATCCAGATGAAAGGGGCAAGATTTTTCTAATTGGCTTTAATATAGGTTCGTTTAGATCAGAGAGTAATCGTCCAATAGGCGAATAGTAAGCCGCTCCAAACCAAGATAGCAGCGCATGGATAAAGATACTTAAAGTGTATAACCAAATAACCTCGCTAAATATTCTTGTAAGTGAAAGTCTAAGGGTTTCAAATACACTTAAGTCTTGTGAACTAATACCCATCGATTGAACAAGATTATGCATCATAGTTACGTAGATCATTTGAAAGACTACTAGAACTAATAAACAAATCATTTCAATTGGCAAAAAACGAAGTATTTTCTGAACCGACATCGTTACCGGTGCCGTTGCTTTATAGACAAATTGAGAGAATGGATTATAAAAATCAACCCTAAAAAACTGGAATAAAAATCTTAGTAAAAGCACAAAGAGATAAAGATCAAATAAAGTTCTAATTAGAAACACAAGGCTATTTGTCATAATTTCTATTCCCAAAGATTATTGTTCCAAGTCGTAACATATTTGATCCATGCCGAATTGCAAGCTCAAAATCTGCCGACATACCCATTGAGAGTGTATCAAAAAAATGATTCATTGATTTTAGTTGATAAAAAACGTTCGAGGCATTTTCAAATTCATTATTTAATTGATTATGATTTAGTTCTGCAGAAGGTAAAAACATCATGCCTCGAATAACTAAATGTTGATAGGTATTTGATCTCAGAATATTAAAAATTTCTTCAGAGCTAAATCCTAATCTATCTTTTGACTGACTGAGCTGTAAGAGTATGTTTAATTTACGTGAATTTTTATTTGCATAATAATCTAATTTCTCAATATGCTCTATTTTACTAACGCTTTGAATCCAATCGAAGTATTGAGCTATTTCCTTTAATTTATTTGATTGTATTTTTCCTATAAAGTGCCATTGAATATTTTTCTTTGCCTGAAATTTAATTATTTTTTCTTTCGCCTCTTGCAGATAGTTTTCGCCGAAGTTTGATATATCTAGGTCAAGCGCTTGTTGAATTTTCTCTAAGGATTGCCCTTTACTAACTGCTATTATTTTTATGCTATCGTTAGGCCGATTTTCTTTGATGATAAGATGAATTCTATTAAGGTTTTCAGAAATATTATGGAGAGAATCTTCCACTTCTTTAGGGATAAATAGATTCTGCCTTAAAAACAGGACCATCAACACATACTCTTTGCATGGTATGACTTCCATCTTCACTGTACACTTTCACAGCACATCCGGCACATCCTCCAATGCCGCAAGCCATAAATTCTTCAATTGCAATATCACAAGAAAGATTCATTTCTTTTGCTAATGCTGCAACTGATTTGAGCATGGGTTCTGGACCGCAAGCAACAATATGACACTGTGTCGTATCAATATCAGCATGATTAAGCCATTCTTTAGCTAACTCTGTAACATACCCATGGTAGATACCCTCTTCATTGCTCAAGCTAGCAAGTCTTGTCGATAAGTTAAGTTTTTTTAGTGAGGACACACAGAGCATATTTTCTGGTTCACTTGGATAGATTTTTTGTTGATCTATAGAGATATCAAAGGGCCAACCTATCTCAGATCCCATAAAGAGCACACTTTCAAGACCAGCATTTTTTGCACTGAGACAATTGAAGTAAACCGGAGGTATTCCGACCCCTCCACCAATTCCAATAATCAATTTATCGTCTATATTCTCGAAACCATTTCCAATTGGACCAAGTAAGTTTAAGGTGTCTCCCTTTCTTTTTTGAGTAAGTTTTTCAAGGCCTGAACCGATCACTTTATACATAATAGATATGCAATCTCCGTCTGTATTCATTATGGAGAGGGGTCGTCTCATTGGTAAGCTTTGATCGCACTGAAGATGGATAAATTGCCCAGGCTTCGCATGACTGGCCGTTTTGGGCGCAGCAAGGCTTATCACATAAAGACCGTTATCAAATCTCGCTTGATATTCAACTAGAGCCTCCTCGACATAAATAGTATTTCTTTTTGTTGTCATAAAAATGATGATAATTTTTTTAGGATAGCCATTCTGATAGCCATACCATATGTTACCTGTCTTACTATGTGTGAGTGTGAACCATCTGCAACTGAATCACTTATTTCGACCCCTCTATTCATAGGGCCAGGATGCATGATCATGACCTGAGGGCTAGCCAAGGCAAGGCTTGATTCAGTAATGCCAAATTGATCAAAATAACTTTTTTCATCAGGGATTTCTTCATTGCTCATAAACCGCTCCTTTTGAATTCTAAGAGCAATGATAACGTCAGCTTTGCTGATTCCCTCAGCTAAATTATGGAAAACTTTTGTATTAGGTAAGACTTCTTTTGGTTGAAGATGTTTAGGGCAAATAAGTCTTATATCCTTTACCCCAAACATAGTAAAGATCTCAATATCAGAAGCAGCAACACGAGAATGAGCAATATCTCCAACGAGAGCAATTTTAAGATTATTTAATTTTTGGTGAACTTGAAGGATTGTGAAGAGATCTAAAATAGCTTGTGTTGGGTGTGAGACTGTGGATTCACCAGCATTAATTAGCAAGCCGCTTCGTAAGTAAGTAGCTATTTCGTCGCATATTCCCTGATTTGCATCTCTGACGACAAATAGATTTACATTCATTGCCTCAAGCGTTTGAATGGTATCCTTAATCGATTCTCCTTTTTTTCTGGAGGACGTATTAATATCAAGATTGATGGTATGGGCGCCCATTTTTTTTGCAGCCAATTCAAATGAAGCACGAGTTCGAGTACTTGGCTCAAAGAAAAGATTTGCTACAGTAAGGCCCTCAAGTTCTTTATGGGAGTCAACTTTAATTTTATTATTTTTAAGAAAGTGACTCGCCTCAGAAATGATTGTACTTATAAATTCTTTATCTAGATCTCTGATCCTGATGAGGTGACTCATTTTAAGAAGCAGCTGTAAAATTCACTGATTGCGCATCCATTGTTCTGCAATTATACACGCCGCAAGTGCATCAATAGGCGCTTTTTTTGGATTTAACATGCTTTTTGCTTCCTCAGTGCTAAATGACTCATCAGTTAGTATTACGGGAAGTGCAGTCAGGGATTCAATATGGCTTTTAAACTTTAATATTAATCGATGAATTTTATTTTCATTTGAACTTTCTGGATAGCCAATTATTATTTTTGATGGGCTCCAATCATTTACGAACTGCTTTATCAATTCTTGCTTAACAAAGCTATCATGATTGAATTTTCCAATAGGACTTGCAGTTTGGCTGATCATATTGCCAACTGCGATACCTATTTTTTTATGCCCAAAATCAATTGCAATTATTATATTTGAAGGAGGCGGCATGATTTATTCAATATTTGGGAAGATTCTTTCTCGCATATTTTCTGTGATATCAATTGAACCATCAGCATCAATTCTCATTGCCATAGCTATATCAAGAATTTTTGTAATTGCTAACCAATTTTCTTGGGTTGTGAAAAAGAGGGCTGTGGCTGCAGCATCAGCTATGATGGGATCATCATGTATAACTGTCACACTTGCGGTCTCTGTCCATGGATATCCATTGATGGGATTAATTAAATGATGCAATCGGTTATTATCTTCCTCAAAGAACCTTTCGTAGTCTCCTGAAGTAAAAACTGACTCATTGGAGTAGATTTCTAGATTAAATGCAATTGATTCCTCTCTCGGACTTCTAATACCAATTGAGTAAGTCTCTAGATCCTTTGAATCAGTTGTTCCAACAAGTAAATCGCCCCCTGCATTAATGACAAAATTTTCATGTTTAAAATTTAATAAAATTTTTCTAATTTCATTAATAGATTGACCCTTTGCAATACCACCAAAATCAAGCAATAAAGTGCCACTTTTTATAGGGCCAACAGAGGGAGAATTATTATTTTTATTAACTGCTATATCATTGAGGGTTAATCTTTCAGTTAAGAGGTTCTGTATATCATCATCCTCGGGTATAGTCATTTGATTCATCATATTATTAAACCCCCACAACTCAACCAGAGGTCCAATTGAGGGATCAAATCTTCCCTCTGAAGCATTGAACATAAATTGAGATTTCTCTATTAGTTCCAGCATAAGAGGACTGATAAAAATTGTCTCTGCGTCAGTGATTGAAGTGTTAAGTTCTTTTAGCTCACCTTCCGCCCAAGGGTAAAAATCTTTTTCGTATTGGTATAAAAAATCTTCTATTTCCCTCAAGGCTAGTTGGCTTTCTTCATTGGGTTGAAGAGTAATTTCAATCCAAGTACCCATTGCATAAAATCGATAAAGCTCAAAGGGGTTAGCGTTACTACAACTTATGGAAATTACAGCGATACATGGAAGCAGCAGAACTTTAAGAATATTAAGAGCTTTCAATTTCATCAAAAAGTATTTTTGTAATATTAATATTTTTTGCTTTTTCGATTTCTCGAATTCCTGTTGGGCTGGTGACGTTAATTTCCGTAATAAAATTTCCTATCACATCTAGGCCAACAAACATTAGCCGATGCTTTAAGATATGAGGCTTTATTTTTTCGCAAAGTCTCCTCTCCTGAATGCCGATTTTAACAATTTTTGCCTTAGCGCCTCGCACAAGGTTGCCACGAAAGTCATCTTTAGAAGGAATTCTCTTGAGCATAAAATCAATCGGGTTTCCATTGATTATGAGGATTCTTTTATCTCCATCTTTTATCTCAGGTAAATACTTTTGTGCCATGATCGTTCTTTTGTTACCTAAAAGAGTCTCAAGAATTACATTCTTATTAAGGTCATCTTTATTAATAATAAAAATCGATTTACCTCCCATTCCATCTAAGGGTTTAAGAACGACTTTTTTGTATTGCGCGATAAATTTATTTATTTGTTTAACAGAGCTTGATATCAGCGTAGGTGGTGTGCAATTGGGAAAGTTTGAGATGTAATATTTTTCATTGACATTTCTTAGAGAACTTCCTGGATTAATACATCTGACGCCTAAATTTTCTAGAGCATCCATAAAGTAGGTTAAATAGATATACTCCATATCAAATGGGGGATCTTTTCGCATAAAAACTAAGTCAAGTTCTTTTAGGGAGCCCTCCCATAGGGAGCTTTCAGAAATTTTTATCAGGCTTCTTACATCTTTCTTTAATAGCATCCCAGTGGCAGAGGGTACACCATTTTTAAGGAAAATATTTTCAGGATAAAAGGCTATGACATCATATCCACGGTTCATTGCCTCCCAAGTCATCGCTAAGCTTGAATCCTTCTCTGGATTAAGGGAATCAAGGGGATCAATAATTATGCCAATTTTTTGAGTCATTGTTTTCTAGTGAGTAATAGTGATGATGCTACCACAGCGGCAGTCTCTGACCTAAGAATTGGTAAAGATAGGTGATAGTCTTTAAGGCCTAAATTTTTGAATAATTCGCTCTCGTCTTTGGCAAATCCTCCCTCTGGGCCAATGATTAAATTTAAGATCTCATCGCACTGGATTTCTGCGGAATCAAGATGATTCTCTGCATAAACATCAAGAAACAATCCCTTATTAATGTTTATTTCTTTTGCATGGATGGGTGGAAATATCTTAGGAATGTAATGTCTTCCTGACTGCTCGCAGGCACTGATAATAATTTTTTCCCAATGGAATAATTTATCGTTTGAATATTTTTTTCCTTCAGCATTGGATTTTGAATACTCTGTTATTAGAGGTTGAATTTGGTAGACACCAACCTCAGTGGCCTTTTGAATTAACCAATCCATAGATTTATTTTTAATGAGGCTAGGATACAGTTTAATCTTTAACTTTAATGAATCATTAATTAATAGTTCATCTATTTTCTCTAAAGCCAAATTTTTTTTATCAATCTGGCTTATTACATAGAGGTTCTCGTTACCTTTGCCATTAAATAGTATGCATTGGTTGTCTTCCCTAAGCCTAAGTACATTCCGAATATAGTTAACCCTGTCACTATCAGCAATAATCAACTGATTTGATAGCTCATGCTCAAAAAAAATTCGTGATATTCTCATAATATGATAACTAATTATAAGGTAGATATTGAAAAGGGATTAATTATTCCAAGTCAGTTTATGCCATCGCCTAACTATGATGATAGGCCTAAAAATACTGAAATAGATTTAATTGTTATTCATTGCATAAGCCTTCCGCCTGCTATCTATGGCGGTCCTGAAGTGGTTGATTTTTTTCAAAATAATCTCGATGAAAAAGATCATCCTTATTTTTCAGAGATCATCCATATGAGAGTCTCAAGTCACCTTTTCATTGATAGAAAAGGAGCACTTTATCAATTTGTTCCCTTGGATAAGCGTGCCTGGCATGCCGGAGAGTCAAATTATCTTGGGCGTGAAAATTGTAATGATTTTTCTATTGGCATTGAGCTTGAGGGAATTGATACTGATGTTTTTGAGGATCAACAATATGAGACATTGGCTAAAGTTATAATTTGCCTATCAACATATTATTCCTCTCTTACTGAGGCTGATATAATTGGTCATTCAGATATTGCTCCAAAAAGAAAAAAGGACCCAGGAAATTACTTTAGATGGGATTATTTAAAGGAACTTATTCAGAAATATAAATGAAACTAATTCTTATCACTTTGCTGATTTTGATTTATATAAGCAGGATCATACCTAATAAATACATAGGTGCATTAGTCTATGATTGGTATCTAAGAAAACTTGGAAAAATTTTACCCAAACATAACTCTTCAACATCTAAAATTTGGTTTCAATTGATTTTTCCTTTTGTTGCAATTTTTTTATTTCTAATAATTATATCCAGCACAGAGACAACTAATGCACTCTTAGTTCTTTTTTCGGCTAATTGGTCTTTACTCTTTTTCTTGTCTTCATTACTGATCTGTTTAGCAATAATTAACCCAGATATC
>JAURFX010000025.1 GCA_030834065.1 Gammaproteobacteria bacterium | reverse complement strand
TTGACAAGAATTGAGCGTGATAGAAACATGAACTACGATATATTAATTAGGTATGTCTCAAACCCATGGTCTGCTTTCTCTATGGGATATAACTCAAATTCAAGCAACTTTGATATTTTAGAAACTGAAGAGGGTAGAGAGATTATCGATACATCAAGCGTTCGCAATGACGGATCGCAGTTCTTCATTAAGTACAGCTATCTCTGGCAACCTTAATAGTGATTAGACATGTTGTACTTTTTAGCGCTAATCCTGGTGAAAAAGACAAATTACTTTTAGGGTTAAAAAAGCTTGAAGCACTAGTTGATGAGAGCTTAGCTGAAAAGCTTGAGGTCAAAGAGAATTTAAAGCTTGATACTTACTCACAAGAATGTGATGTCATCGTCTACGGTGAGTTTCTCTCCCAAGATCAACTTGACAAGTTTAAAGCCCATAGTATCTACCAAGATTGCATAAAAGTGGTCAGACCGATTAGAGATCTTCGCATCGTAGCCGATTTCTAATGAGTTAATTTGGGTTCGCAATATAATCTTCTAGAAATGCAATTACATTTTCTGGGGGATTTGCCATAAGATCGACAATGCGTCTTCCCTCTGATGGCTCAATCAAGGGCATGTTGAAACTAAATAAGTTTAATTCTTCTTGTCGGTAACTATCGTCAAGCGTAGTTGCTACAAAACTATTCTGCAACGTTTCAACGATTGTAGCATCCGTTCCGGGTGGTAGAAATGCAGCATGCCCAAATGTATTGATGGTTGGTTGAAGCCACTTATAAATCTCATACAATTCCCCCTCAGGATAATGACCAAAATTATGAAAATAAAAATCTTCAAAGGCTGGAATCTCAATCATCGAGGGATCAGGAATATAATTATTATCCATTCCAATTCTGGGGTTATGCCATAAGGGAATAGCAAAACCAGTATTTACCAATAAGTCTTCAGCTGAAAATCGATATAAACTTACACCAATTGTCATCGCATCAATTTCATTTCTCCTAAATGCATTTAGGACGTCATTGGCACTATTAAATCCATATATGTATCGATATTTAATACCCAAAATATCTAATGCGAGCCGTCCAACGATATCGTAGTGGTGAGATGCATTTTGACCACCAAAAATTATCTCCTCATTTTGATTATTTGAACTAAGAGGAGAAGTCGATAAAAATAAATTTGGACTTCTTAATCCTCCTATTAATGGCATCGCTTCAAAATTTGCTCTTAGGCCATCCATTCCAACCATAAATGCTGGCCCTGAAAATGGCGAGAACAGAATACTTAGACCGTCATTATCTGCGATTTCATAGCCATAGTTCCAGACCCGAGTACCACCACCACCGGGAATATTTCTTACGATGATATTTGGATTACCAGGAATGTGATTTTGCCAATATTCAGCAAATATCCTTACGATTAAATCCGTTCCTGAACCAGCAGATCGACCAATGTAAATAGTGATTGTTTTGTCTTCAAATGAAAACGGTTCATTATCTTGAGCCATGGAAGGACTCAGATTAAACAAGTAAAATATAAGAAATGCAAAAAAGTTTTTAATCATGGCTATTATTGTTTCAGAAAAAAATGTTAAAAAAAATCAGATTAGCGACAAAAGCTTTAAGAAGATTATATTTGATCAGTTAAATCTTCCGACTACAGATATTATTTTCGAAAAATATGTGATGAGCAGAGATGATTTGATAAATCTTAAAGCTGAAGCAGACCAGTGTGTATGGCTAATGCTATTAGAGGGTAGCGCTGAGAGCTCAATAGATATCATAAAAGGCGGGAGCACACTTTTTCTCCCTCCTCAAAAAGTATTAGATTTACAGCCAAACGATCACTGTATTTTTTTGAAATTGACGGTCAATAATTTTAAGAAACATAGCAAGGATAAAGGAACGAATCTTGAAACGGTTCATTATGATTACTTAAAAGAGCCAGTACTTAACTCTGAGCATGACAAGAGATCACGAGTATATTTGGCATCGAAAGAGCTTATCAAAAATAGTGCTTTTGTATCTGAAATTGTCACTTTTCCCTCTCAAGTAAAAAGTTCGAACCATTGTCATTATGATGTTGAGCATTTTCAATTTTTGCTTCAAGGCGAAGGCATAGTCTTTTTAGATAACACACCTGTTAAGATTACAAAGGGAGATTTTGTTTATAAATTAGATGGGGAGTATCATCACGTTCATAATACTGGTGAGGACCCTTTGATTTTTGTAGAATTTTTTATTCCTGGTATCTGGGAAACTATTTGGTCAGATGAATCAAAACGTTGTGCATGGAACCCCACAGGTCAAAACAGTTTAGGAACAGAACCGACAAGAGACATAAAATCTCATATCAGTGATGGAAAGATTGTAGAGGGCGTTTAGCTACTCTTGAAGTTCTGATAATTTATCTTTGATGTCTTTCCAAGCGTCTGCATCATCTGGAGGGCTTTTGGCCTGAGTAAGCACTGGCCATTTTGCGGAAAGATCTTTATTGAGCTGTAAAAATTTTTTTTGATCTTGCGAAAGATCATCTTCAGACATAATCGCTTCTACAGGACATTCGGGTTCACACAAAGTACAGTCAATACATTCCTCGGGATCTATGACAAGCATGTTAGGTCCTTCATGGAAGCAATCTACAGGGCAAACCTCGACACAATCAGTATATTTGCATCGAATGCAACTTTCAGTAACCACAAAAGTCATATAATACTCCCATACAATGTTAATTAAATTCTTAGCAAATTTTGAAAATAAATTGTAATACAATAATACAATAATTTTTTATGGTTTGTGTCATTTTAATATGTCTAGTGATCAAGAAAAATCAGTAATTATAAGGTTTGCAGGCGATTCAGGCGATGGAGTTCAATTATTGGGAAGTCAATTTCTAAAAACTTCAGCTGAATCAAAAGAAAACTTTTTAACCTTTCCAGATTTTCCTGCTGAGATTAGAGCTCCGGCAGGTACAACTTTTGGAGTATCAGCCTATCAACTTCAGGTTGGAGGAATTCATATCGCATCTCCAGGCGACAAAGCTGATGTTCTGGTTGCCTTTAATCCTGCGGCATTAATTACAAACCTTCAGTATGTGAAAGAGTCCGGCCTAATTTTGGTCAATGAAGATACATTTACAGAGCGAAATTTATCTAAGGCAGGATATGATAAAAACCCACTGGTAGACGGAAGCTTAGGGTTATTTCAAATGATACGGCTGCCAATCTCTAGCCAGGTTGGTGAAGCTCTAAAAGATTCGGATTTATCAAAATCTGAAATTGAACGCACCAAAAACTTTTGGGCACTTGGTCTTATTTCTTGGATGTTTGATCGTAATATTGATTCACTTACTGAATGGATTAACAATAAATTCAAAAATAACAACATTTCAAATGCAAATATAAAAACACTTGAAGCGGGTTACTCCTACGGAGATATCCATGAGATCGAGCAGAAGATCCCGAAGCTTTATACCAGCAAGGGAGCATTTGATGCCGGCACGTATACCGCGATTAAGGGAAGCGATGCAATGGCATATGGCTTAGCAGCCGCTGTTGAAATAACTAACATACCAATTCTTTTTTGCTCATATCCCATTACCCCTGCATCACCAGTATTGCACAGCCTCGCAAAGCATAAAGACTTAGGAGTTGAGACTTTTCAGGCTGAGGATGAAATTGCTGCAATTTGTTCTGCCATAGGGGCTTCTTATGCAGGAATACTTGGAGTAACATCGAGCTCAGGACCAGGAATCGCACTTAAAACCGAGGCTATGGGCTTAGCTTTGAGCGCAGAACTTCCTTTGGTTATTATCAATTCTCAAAGGGGTGGCCCCTCAACTGGATTACCCACGAAAACAGAACAATCTGACTTAAATCAAGCTATTTATGGACGGAATGGGGATGCGCCCATTCCGGTTATTGCAAGCTCATCTCCCTCAGATAATTTTTATACTGCGATTGAGGCAGTGCAAATTGCCATTAAGTATATGACGCCGGTTCTTCTGTTGACAGATGGTTATATTGCTAATGCATCTGAACCATGGATGATCCCTAGCATAAATGATATTCCTAAGCTTGATCTGGTTACGAACACCTCAACTGAGCATACTTCTCAAGCAAAAGCATTTGAGCGAAACTCTGAAACGTTAGCAAGAACATGGATTAAGCCAGGAACGCCAAATGAAATGTATAGAACGGGTGGTCTAGAAAAGGATGTCTTAACCGGAAATATCTCTTATGATCCTGCTAACCATCAGGCAATGACTGATCTTCGGTTCAAAAAAATAGCCTGCTTACAGCAGGACCTTCCAGAGCAAAAACTATCTAGGAACAATGGATCTAAAAATCTAATTTTAAGCTGGGGATCTACTTACGGTGTTATTCAGGAGACTTTAAACACTTGTGAAAATCTCAATGCCGATCACTTGCATTTAAGGCATATCTATCCACTCCCAGCAAACTTCACTGAATTGGTTCAATGTTATGAAAAAATATTAGTACCTGAGTTAAATCAAGGTCAACTTGCAAAATACATTCAGGCTGAGACCTCACGAGAGGTTATAAGTTTTAGTAAAGTTACTGGACAACCCTTTACGGTTGATGAGATTAAAGAGAGGATTGTTGGATTGGAAGGCACAAAATGAACAATCAGGACAAAACCAATTTATCGCCTAAAGATTATGCTTCCTCTCAGGAAGTAAGATGGTGCCCGGGCTGTGGTGATTATGCGATATTGAAAACCATGACACAAACATTAAGCAAACTGCAACTAAAGAAAGAGGATACCGTTTTTGTCTCTGGAATTGGTTGCGCCGCTAGATTTCCTTATTATCTTGACACATATGGATTCCATACCATACATGGAAGAGCGCCGGCTGTTGCGACGGGAGTGAAACTCGCAAATCCTAATCTCTCTGTTTGGGTCATTACGGGTGATGGTGATGGATTATCTATTGGCGGGAATCACCTCATGCATGCCTTGAGGAGAAATATAGATATCAATATCTTACTCTTTAATAATGAGATTTATGGTTTGACGAAAGGCCAATTTTCACCGACCTCAAGATTAAATACGAGAAGCCCCTCTAGCCCTGAAGGGTCTCTAGACAGCCCCGTACCACCTTGTAAGTTTGCCCTTGGCTCTGGTGCAAGTTTCATTGCTAGAGCCATTGATAAAGATAAGAAAGGACTAGGCATGGTATTAGAGCGCTCCTATGAGCATAAGGGCGCAACTTTTACAGAAATTTTACAAAACTGTATTGTCTATAATGATGGAGTATTTAATGATCATACAGGGAAAGAAGCAGGCTTAGATAAACAACTTCATTTAGTACATGGCCAACCCATGCTCTTCGGTGAAGATAAGCAGTTTGGATTAGCGCTTGATTTGGATTTGTCTCCTATCATTGTGGATGCTAAAAAGGAACTCAGTAAAGTATTAATTCATGATGAAACCAATGAAATGCTAGCCCTTATGTTAATGAATTTAAATACCAATCAATTTCCAATGGCATTTGGGGTGATTTATGCAAAGCCCAAAAATACTTTTGAAAATGACTTTCATCAAAAACAAAATAGATTCAAAAGAGATAAATCTGTATTAGATATCTTAAAAAATGGTACTACCTGGAAAGTCGATTAAGACAGACGCCACTTTTCACCTTCCTCTTTGACCTTTCCTTCGGACTTTAGTTTTAAGAGATGCGCCAATAAGGTTCTTTTTGCAATTGGATAAATACTTTGATTCCTATCTTGGTAGGTTAGCTTTGTTAAATCATCAATATTAATTAAACTTTCTTTACTTAAGCATTCTAAAACTTTCATTTCTCTATTTAAGCGGTGCCTTAATATTTTATTAATCTCTAAGTAAGCATTCTCTATAGGGGTACCATGTCCAGGATAGAGGACCTGGATATCTTCTTTGAGAAGTTTTTCAAGTGATTCTATATAGCACTTCAAGTTTCCATCAGGAGGATTAATCACAACGGTTGATCCTTGCATTAGATGATCTCCAGTGAATAATGCTTTATCCTCAACTGCTAAAAAACAATAGTGGCTTTGAGCGTGTCCCGGTGTATGAATAGCCATGAGGTGAGTGTCATCAATATCAAATACCATGCCATCTTTGAGCGTAATATCGATATGGATATCCGTGCGATCAAATGGACCAGGCGTGCAAGCAATGATCGGGATATTAAGCTTTGAAGCCAATAGACTTGCCAAGTCTGCATGATCTTTATGAAAATGCGTTAATAGTATTCCTCGTGCATTGTGTGCGCACTTCATTAGGGTATTGAGATGATCATCATCCAAGGGGCCTGGATCAATAATATACTGATGATGTTTACCTACAAAGTATGTATTGGTTCCCGATCCTGTCATCACTCCAGGGTTATTTGCTCTGACTGTTTGTATTTTTAATTTCACTGTCTAAATCTTTGTGCTATTTCTTTACCAATACTTAATGAAGCGCTCAAGCCAGGAGATTCGATACCTAAAAGATGAATCGCAAGGTTGTTATGCTCTTCAGGCTGAAGGATTAAAAAATCCTTATACAATTCATTATTGATATGTAGCTTCGGCCTGAAACCAGCAAAACCTGATGAGATAGAATCTTTTTTTATATTTTTCCAAAGCCCAAATAAGTCATGATAGAAATCTTCGATAATATTTTCATTAAGATCTGTGTCCTCACTTTTGGCCCATGAGAAATTTGGACCCAGTTTAGTATCTGAATCAAGGCTTTTGGTTATATGTATTCCTAATCCATGTTCCTCGGGTACAGGATAAATCAGTGAGTTAAATGGAACTTCATCCTTATAAAAACAGTAACTTCCCATGCCTAGCTTGGTCGAATAAGTTTTTGTTAATTTTGGCATCAAACTTAGAAGTTGTGTGGCATTTATACCTGAGGCATTAACGAGTAAATCACCCTCTATACTCAGATGATTTTGACAGCAAACAGTGACCTTGTATTGATCTAATTTAATTTCTTTGCATTCAGTTTCTGTTAATAGCCTACCTCCAAATTTCAAAACCTTGTCGAGAAGTTTTTTTGTGTAGCTTTTAACAGAGATTACTCCTGCAGAGGGTACCCAAATCGCATTGATCCCTGAAGTATGTCTGAGTTCAGTTTTCCTTAGTTCGTCTTCTGATAACCACTGAATCTCCTCAAGGCCGACAGAGAGGCCGTTTTCATATAGAGACTCTAATTTTTTGATTTGCCTATCATCTCTCGCAACAATGTATTTACCACAAAGTTCGAAGGGAATATTGTTCTGCTCTGCAAATTCGATTAAAAGTTTTTTTCCATATGTGCAATGTTTAGATTTAAGGGAACTCTTGGGGTAATAGATGCCAGAATGAATTACTCCGGAGTTGCTTAAGGAGTTTTTTGAGGCAATGTGTGCCTCTTTTTCAATGATAGTGACATTATGCCCTGACTCAATGAGGTATAAGGCCGAGGCCAAGCCTGCAACACCGGCTCCAATAACAATGCCGTGTTTTTTATTTTGAACCAAATTAGACTTGGATTTTTGGACCGCTATTTTGACCAGGCACTACAATGGAGGAGGCTTGTTCTCTCCTCATCTCCTCAATTCTTTTCATCGTATCTTCAATGCCAGCTTTTGCAGCCTCTCCAAAGCCTAAGACAGCCTCATCTATTGATTTAGCTTGAATAGGAAATGAAATTGGCAAGGGGCCAGCCTGTGTCATAATTTGAGTTTGACCAAAATATAAGGTTTCTCTATCTGCATCATTGCTACCGTCTTGCTTTACCGGTATTAGGCGCTGAATGGTGCCTACTTGCCTATCCGTATAAGATTCTTCTTTATAGAGGTTTACTGCATTCATCGTAATTGTGTTTTGCGAATCATTATTGGACATTGTTTCTCCTCATTTATGTATCTATTATGTAAAAAAGATAAAATGCTTAATTTATGAAAAAAATACTTGTATTTCAGCACGTTCAACATAAGACCTTAGGCATTCTAGATGGCTTAATGGCTCATTATAACCTAAGGAGAAGGTACATTAATTTTTCTCGCTCCTACGATAAGCAGATTAATTATAAAAAATATCATGGCTTAATTATTTTGGGTGGACCCATGGGGGTATATGAGTATGAACAATACCCTCAAATCACTGAAGAGCTCGAATTAATACGTCGCATGATTGATTACTCCATTCCTATCCTGGGCATCTGTCTAGGTGCTCAGTTACTAGCAAAGGCATTAGGTGGCGAGGTTTTTAAGCATACACATAGTGAGATAGGGTGGCATGCAGTCCAAAAAACAAATGCCGGCAATGAGGATACGCTCTTTAGTGAGTGGCGAAAGAAAGAACATATCTTTCAGTGGCATGGCGATACCTTTAATTTACCAAATAAAGCTAAATTACTTTTAACGGGAAAAGGATGTAAGAACCAAGCATTTTGTTATCAGGACCAATGTTATGGCTTTCAGTTTCATCTTGAGTCCGATAAAAAAATGATAAATCGATGGATGAAAACGGATCAATTTCTTCTCGACACCTCATCCGATCAATCCATGGTCAATAAAGTTAAGCATGATACGTCCTTGTTTATTGGGAGAAGTCATAAACTTGCCCAATCTACCTTTAGTCAATTCTTTGAAAACTTTTTCAATTCAACATCAAAGATTGCTACATTAGGTTCTAAAGGAATTTAGTTTATGCGACTAACTCTCACACATACGATATTGATAGCGATGTTGATAGCTATATTATTTGGATCAATCAGTAATTTATACTTTGGTGATACTTCTTTTATTTTATTTTTCATTGGTTTAAGTGATGCAATAGGGCGAATCTTTTTGGCATGTTTACAGCTTGTAGTAGTACCCCTCGTCCTGGTTTCAATTCTAAACGCAGTGATAAATACACATGCAGGTAGCTCTCTTGGAGTGATTGGATTTCGATCTATTTTTGGCTATTTACTGACTACGGTTTTTGCGATTTCCATTGGATTACTGATTGCTAACATTTTCCAGCCGGGAATTGGTTCAACCCTTGCCTTGGATATACCTACAGTTGAAGTAGCTGAAACTCCAAATGTGATTGATGTTGTTGTTGGTTTTTTTCCAACAAATCCTTTTCGTGCATTGATAGATGGCAATATGATTCAAGTAATTATCCTTGCGCTGATTTTTGGTTTAGCGATTCGCAGTATAGCTGTCAAGGTTGATACGTGGATTCGTTACATCGATCAAGGCAATACGATCATGTTTGAAATTGTTGATCGCATCATAAGAATTTCACCTATAGGAGTATTTGCTTTAATTTTTGAGACGTTTGCGACGGAAGGGTTTGGGATATTTTTACCTTTAATTGATTATTTTTTTATTGTTATTTTAGCTTTACTCATTCATGCATCCGTAACGTATAGCTTGCTTTTAATGTTATTTGGAATCTCGCCTATTAAATACTTTAAGAATATGCAAGAGCCAATCTTTTTTGCATTTTCAACAGCTTCCTCTGCTGCAACTATTCCAGTGACACTCAAAGCTCTTAATGAAAAATGCGGGATTGACCGAGCGATCAGTTCATTTGTCATACCTATCGGAGCCACGATAAATATGGATGGAACAGCTATTATGCAGGGGGTCGCTGCTGTATTCATAAGTAATCTTTACGGTATTGATTTAGTTTTGATGGACTATGTCATGATTGTATTTACAGCAACTCTTGCATCTATTGGAACAGCCTCAGTTCCAAGCGCAGGATTAATTATGCTCACTATTGTATTGAATCAAGTTGGTTTGCCTATTGAGGGAATTGGGCTAATCATAGGAGTAGATCGTATTTTAGACATGGTTAGAACTTCAATTAATATTTCAGGCGATGGAGTGATTTCATGTATTATCGCTAAACTTGATGGCTCATTTAATAGGGATCGGTTTTTAGGAAGTAATTAATGAAAAATACTATTTTATTATGTGGATATGGAAATATGGGGTCTTCCATGGTCAATGGTTGGCTGAAAGGGGGGATGAATCCTCAGCTTATTCATATTCTTGATATCAAAGAGAGGGTAGCAGGACTTGATCCTAATATCACTTGGACCCAAGAGTTAGATGAAAATTTTCAGCCAGATATTATTGTCATTTCAGTAAAGCCTAATCAGTGCATGGGGTTATTAAAGCAGATTAAACAAATCATAAAGCTCGAGACGCTATTAATTTCAGTTGTTGCAGGAAAGGAGAGTGAAACTTTTAATTTAGCTAATAATCCTGTGGTTAGGATAATGCCTAATACTCCAGCGGCTATCGGACTGGGAAATATGTTTCTATATGCAAGCTTATCTGTCTCAGATATTCACAAAAGGGTTGCCGTAAGCTTAGTTGAGGCCTTAGGTGAAATTTTCTGGTTACAGGATGAGGCATTAATGCATGCCGTCACTGCGATATCGGGTAGTGGACCTGCTTACATATTTTACTTAATTAAATTATTCAGAGATAAGCTGATTGAATATGGGATTAGTGAAAGTGATGCGGATAGAGCAAGTAAGCAATTGTTTTTTGGTGCTACAAAATACGGTGCTGAGAATATTCATGGTTTATCAAAACTAATCAATGATGTGACTAGCCCAGGAGGTACGACAGAAGCCGCATTAAAGGTCCTAAATGAAGATGAATCTCTTGATAGGTTGTTCAGTCATGCATTTGAAGAAGCAATTAAGAGATCCATGGAATTATCAAAATGAAATATAAATTAATTTTTTTATCATTCTTTTTTTGTTTTTTTTATCTCGGTTGCACAGAGCGCAATCTTGATTTAGTGACAGGAAATGAAAATTTAAAAGTTTTTCAAAATATTAGGATTATCGTTGGAAATGGAACCATTATTGAGAATGGAGCATTAGCATTTGAGAACGGTGTAATTATTTACTCGGGACCACAAAGCGATATGGAGATTAATAGTAATGCCATGATTTATGAGTCTGCTGGGCTTACCATGATGCCCGCAATTATTGATACCCATACTCACTTGGGTAATTCAGTTGATAGCCTTACTCGAGATTTGCAGCAAAGAGCAAGCATAGGTATTGCAGCGGCAATGAGCATGGGAACAGATGACTTAGGAACGCCTTTAGAATTTAGAGTTAATCCACCAAGTCAATCCGCAAGGTATTTTTCTGCAGGCAGGGGCATAACTATGCCTGAACCAGGTAGAAGCGAGATACCTCATTGGGTAACTAATGAAAATGAGGCGAGAGAGGCTGTCAGAGCTGAAGCGGAACGTAATGTGGACATGATAAAAATTTGGGTTGACGACAGAAATGGGCAATACGAAAAATTAAGTCCAGATTTATTCTCTGCCATTATTGATGAGGCTCATACTTTAGGCCTTAGAGTATCGGCGCATATTTTTAATCTTGATGATGCTAAAGAATTGGTCGAGTCCGGTGTAGATGTACTCGCTCATGGTGTTAGAGATCAAGACATAGACGAAGAATTTATTCAGCTAGTTCAGAATCATCCCGATTTAGTATTGATTGCTAATCTTCCAAGCAGTGGAAGGGTGTTTGATTATGACTGGCTCGAATATCATCTAACGGAGGATCAATTAATAGATCTCAGAACAAATAATATTGAAAGGCCAGAGATGGAAGAATTCTTTTCCATTCAGGCAAGAAACTTAGCTAGGCTGAGTGATACCGGCACGATCATTGCGCTGGGTACGGATGGTAATACATTTTGGGCTCCACATATTGAGATGGAAGAAATGGTTTTTGCAGGCATGAATCCGCATGATGTAATCATTGCTGCGACTAAAAATGGTGCTGAACTTTTACTTCAAGATGATTTAGGTACCTTAGAGGTAGGTAAAAGCGCAAGTTTTATTCTATTGAATGATAACCCTTTGGCCGATATAAGGAATACTAGAGCAATGGTGTCTATTTATTTAGATGGCAATGAAATATTTAATGCTCGATAGCAAAGCAATAAAACAGACCAGCTCCACCATGACTTTCAAAATCAGCTTGACTGCAGCCGGTTGTAGTTCCTGCTGAATTCCAAGATGTATTTCCATTTCCAGTTCGATCAGTATGTCCATACTGTGCATGACCTTCTGAATTGCTTGTCCAATTATTGCAAGTTCTATCCTCGTTAATATTTATAGCATTTCCATCAGTATGCGTGCCTGTTAGGACTGCGTGCATTGTAGGCAATGGATCACCAATGCCATTTATAATTTGACCAAACTCATTTAAAGCAAATTCCTTGCTCATATTACTTCCTGTTTGTGCTTCGAGAAGAGTATCCCCATGAATTTGAGACTTTATAAGTGGTCGGCTTAGCCTTCTATCAAGGTAGTCTAATATTCTTTCCTTTGGGTGGTACCAAGGTCCATCTCCAATGCGATCTCTAGCATTAATAGCAGGCTGGCCTGGGCGTGTTTGAGTGCTTAAATAGGCAACCCAAGTTTTATGACCTTGACCTACATTGGCAGCAAGTCTTTGGCAATGAGCATCAGCACCATCGAGGCCCCCTAAATCACCGCCATTACCAATCGGTTCACTGGTGACAAAGAAAGTCATTAAGCTTGAGGGTAGATTTTCTGAATCCGGTATTTGATTATTTTGAGAATAAGCACACAAATAAAAGAGAGCAAAGAAAATGAAAGTTAAATGTCTTATCTGAGTCATCTTAATTTATTGCAAAACAATAAAACATACCTATTCCATGAGTTCGAACTAAAGAATGTTGACTGCAGCCTCTTGTCCCATGCGATGAATTCCATGAGCCATTACCACCACCATTCCGATCGGTAAAACCAATCTGAACATTAGGTTTGTTTTCTGCAGCTCCCATAGGACCATAATCTTCCGGATCTTTATTGCTAGTCCAGTTGTTACAAGTATAATCAAGTTCACTCATATAAGCTGTCCCATCAGGCTGTGACCCGGTAAGTACCTCATGTCTATTAGAGTTAGGAGTATTTTTAACGTAATCCCAGTCTAGATCATTATGACCATTTTCTTGAAAATCATTAAGACCAGGAACAATTTGTCCCTTTTCAGTCAGTACAGATTGTTTGGTCATATTATTCCCAAGTCGAGCGAGCTCTAAAGTATCCCCATGAAGATGCGCTAAATTTCTAGCTATCATTTCCCCATTAAAATTAAACCAGGGTCCTTCACCAATTCGATCTCTTGCATTGATAGCAGGCATACCATATCGGTATTGGGTACTAAGATAGGCAGCCCAGGTTTTATGGCCATAACCTACTTCGGTTGCTAATAGTTGACAGTGAGCATCAGCCCCCGCAAGGCCACCAAGATTTCCACCGTCTCCAATTGGCTTACTTGTGACAAAAAAAGACATTGGGTAATCTATTGAAAAAGGGGCTGTATTTGCAGCAAAGCTTATGAAGAGAATAAAAATTTGAAATAAGAGCTTCATCTGTATCTTTTTGAAATTATAGTGTTAATATCGCAAAATTAAAGTAATGATTTAGTTGCATAAATTTTATTTATAGCCAAAGAGGCTTGATGTCGCAAATAAAAACTATTTATGTCTATGATAATGAATTTCCGATAGATTCATCTTCCTCAAATTTTATTAGCTTCCAAGATTATCTGGAAGAATACCCAAAAATTAATGAAAACAGATTGAAGGTAGTCAATCTTTGTGACACCTCCCAATATCTAAGTATTGGGTATTATTGCTCATTACTTGCCGAGGCGAGAGGACATCAAGTTATGCCTAGTGTTAAGTTAATCAATGATTTATCGGGTGAAGGGGTCAATAGACTTTTAGCAGACTATAAAAATCACAAACTAATTAATGCTGAGCATGCTGAGGAAAGTTTTGTGATTTGTTTGGGAAAAACCAGAGAGGATCGCTTTAATTTTATAGCAAATAAAATTTTCATAGAATTTAATGCTCCCATATTAGAAATTAAGTTTAATGTTATTCAAAAAAATACTTGGATAAATATTAAAAAAAAATATCTCAATCAATTGGATAAAGAAGATTTGCATTTTTGTCAGAAAGTTTTTGATGAGAGCGTTCACAAGAAATGGAGACACAGTCAGCATAAGGTCAATTACAGATGGGACTTAGCTATTTTGATAAATCCAAATGAGGAATCGCCTCCCAGTAATAAACCAGCTCTTAAAAAATTTATTAAGGCTGCTAATCAGCATGGGATGAATGCTACTTTTATTTCGGATCAAGATATCAATATAATTTCACAATTTGATGCACTTTTTATAAGGGAAACGACCTTTATCAATCACCATACCTATTTATTTTCTAATCAGGGACAAAAAAGGGGACTGGTTGTAATTGATGACCCAGATTCTATTCTTAAATGCTGCAATAAAGTCTATTTGACTGACCTATTCAACTACAAAAAAGTTCCCACTCTTAAATCTAAAATCATATCCTCAATAGATACACAGAGCATTTTAGATATTGAGTCTGAGTTTCAGTACCCAATGGTCTTAAAAACACCTGAGAGTTCTTTTTCAAAAGGAGTATTTAAAGTTAATAGCAAAAGTGAATTAAAGGCTATGCTAAAAAGAATTCTCAAGGAATCTGCACTAGCAATTTGCCAGGAATTCCTTTACACACCTTATGATTGGAGGATTGGTATTTTAAATAATAAGCCTATTTATGGTTGTAAGTACTTTATGGCAAAAGATCATTGGCAAATTTATAACAATCATACAAAGAAAAATATATCGGGCTTGCATGAAACCTTTCCTACCTATGAAATTCCTACCTCAGTTTTAGAGGCAGCAATGAAAGCAGCAAGCCTTATTGGAAATGGGCTATATGGCATAGATATCAAAGAGTACGATGGTAAAGCCTATGTCATTGAAGTTAATGATAATCCAAATATTGATTCAGGGGTTGAAGATCAGATTGCAGGTATAGAGCTTTATATGCAAATAATGGGTGAATTTTCACGTAGACTCGAGCTCAGAGGTAGATAAATTTTTAGAGTAATTAAAGCTTCGGAAAGGCATTTTTTTTCAATTTTAGAAATTGAAGAAAATTCATTTAATTTTGATCAGCTGACCGAAAAGCAACTAAATATGATATTCAAATCTGATACATACAAAATTTGGGTTTGTTCTTTTAAGGGTACGTTGGTAGGGTATTCAATTATTTCTTTTCCAAAAAAAATTAAGAAAGCGAGAATATATTCTATTGCCGTACTTAAGAAATTTCATGGAAGAGGCATTGGAAGAAGATTGCTTATGAAGATGGTTAAGGAAGCCCAAAAAGGTAATTATGAAAAAATCTCCCTAGAAGTTGCAGTTGATAACTTAAAAGCTATTACGCTTTATGAAAAGTTAAATTTTTTAAAAACTGGTCTTAAAAAGGGTTACTACAGTGATGGAAAAGCAGCGATGACCATGCTACTACATTTATGATTTTGCACCGGACCATTTTAGTGGATTCTTAATCTTAATATCCTCATAATTTAGAATTTCAATGCCATAGTCATTTCGAATAAAGGATATTGGTAATTGAAGATACTTCTCATCAAATCTATATAACCATTTATTTTTCATTTTCCTAGCACGATGAAAAATTTTAAATACTTTGGGTAGCAAACGAACATACAAGAGTATTAAACGGATGAGGCCAATTTCTTTGAAAAGTCTTATCTGTAATTCTTTGATATCGTCCAATTGAAAATACTCCTTAATGTAGGACCACTGCCAGTTACAAGCCAAAAGGACCCAAGTATCATTTAAGATCTCTTGCTCTATAGATGCATCTAGACCAAAAATGACATGTATTGCATCATGCTCAAGAATCATTCTTGAATTAGGCCCATCATTCATGATTTTGTATTGCTTGATTTTAAGATATTCTCGGTATTCACTTATGCCCTGAGCTAAAGTTAAGTCTGAGGATTGATTTTGAAAGGCAAGCATTTTTAAATAATGATTAAGCTAAAATCAATTGCTTTTATATTTTTTGTAATAGAGCCCAAGCTTATATAATCAATTCCACTTATTGCAAACTCAGCTAAATTAGTCTCATCAATATTACCTGAGACCTCTAATTTTGAATCATAAGATTGATCTCGTAACTTTACTGCCTCATAGACCATTGAGGGACTAAAGTTATCCAGTAGAATTTGATTTGCATTTGAATCTAAGGCCTCCTTGAGCTCAACGATATTTTCTACTTCAATCTCGATAAAGATGCTCTCGCCATGAAGATTTCTAGTTCTATCAATACTGTTTGCAATTCCGCCACAGGCTTTAATATGATTTTCTTTAATTAATATTTGATCAAATAATCCAATTCTATGGTTTAAAGCCCCACCACAAGTAACTGCATATTTTTGTGCATATCTAAGTCCTGGGATTGTTTTTCTTGTATCAAGAATTTTTGTATTGGATCCAGTTGCTTCTATCAATTTTTGAAAATAATTTGCTTGAGTAGCAACTGCAGATAGAGTTTGTAAGAAATTAATTGCAGTTCTCTCCCCTGAGAGAATAAGACCTGCCGGTCCTTGAATTGTACATACTTGAGTATCTTTTTTTAAGAGTTCTCCATCATGAAAAAACCATTCTAAATCGATATTATTAGATAGCTGTTTAAAAGTTTCCGTAAACCAAACTTCACCACAAAGTATGGCTTCCTGTTTTAAGTATAAATGTGCCTTGGCAAATCTATCTTCAGTAATGATTGCTGCAGTGATGTCACCTTTATCACCAAGATCTTCTGCCAATGCAATAGAGACTTGTTTCTCAATTTGATTTTTATCTAGTTTCATAAAAAAATACCCGAGGGTCTCTCGGGTATTTTATTTAATTTACAAATGAATTGCTAAGCTTTAGAGAGGCAAATGGTGTGAACCTATCATGCATAAAAGCATTGGTATTGATAGCATAGTATTGGTTCTTGATGCAAGACCTGCAACTTTCTTTGCCTGTGCTTTTTCTGTATCACTCGCAGCAGTTATACCTAATACTTTTTTCTGGTTAGGCCATATTAGTACCCAAACAT
>JAURFX010000089.1 GCA_030834065.1 Gammaproteobacteria bacterium | reverse complement strand
CTATACATTACAAAACCAAGTTTTGGGGGTGTCCTTTGATTATTATAGCCTTATATTAGTCTATATAAACAGATGTATTGGTGGTCTTATAGCTTTTATATATGGTTTGGAGATAACATTTCAGCGGATTGGTCATTGATATTAGTTATTTTAGTATATTAATATATATAAAGGGCAATCTTTATAGGGCAGACGAGTCTAAATATAACTAAATCGTAAATTCAAATCATTAGTTTAAGTATATCAATAATAATAGAACAGAAGCACGAGCAGATGCTGGAAGGAATTAAACGAGTTTGATATTACTTTAATACTTAATTAATTCTTTTTAATATTCTTTTATATCTCTTTTAACAATATTTGACTATGACACTATTTAGCTTTATTTCTTTAATCGGAGTATATGGCTAGGAAAAAACTTTCCCGCCAATTCATTTTTATTCTTGACAAGGTAATATTTTTTTAATTTAATTAGCTTAATAATTACAGCGAGGTAATTAATGTCTTATAATCAAAAGAAAATGTCTGAGATTGCTGACAAAATTATAAAGTCAATGCAAGATCATGGCACTGATTGGATTAAGCCATTTACTACTCTTTCAAACTTAGGCGGTACTAACTTGCCTATGAATGTTAGAGGAACTTATTACACTGGTATTAATTCAATATCATTGTCCTTAGATCGTATAGATCGAGGATTTAACTCTAATACTTGGCTTACCTTTAAGCAGGTCAATGAACTAGGCGGACAGGTCTTAAAAGGCTCTAAGTCTGTTTCAGTTTGTTTTATGTCGCCAGTAACTAAACAGCTAGATAATGGAGATGTAGAGGCTTATAGCTTATTAAAGTTTTATAACGTTTTTAACGTAGATCAAACGGATTTAAAACTAGAACAAAAGCAAGTCAAGGCACTACCCGAAGTTGAGAAATTGGCTAATATTGAGAAATATGTAGCTAATACAAAAGCCAAGATCAAACACGAGGAAGCTGGTCGCTGTTACTATGTTCCTAGCAGTGATATTATTAATATGTCACCCTTAGACACTTGGAAGCCTACCAGCAACAGCACAGCACAACAAAACTATTACTCTACTTTGTTGCATGAGTTAATTCACTGGACTGGTCACCAATCTAGGATTGATAGATTTAAAAAGTTTTCCTATGCAGAGGAAGAACTAATTGCGGAACTGGGAAGCGGTTTGCTGTGCAATTTGTTAGGAATTGCTAAAGAGCCTAGCGATCAACACGCAAAATATCTCAATAGCTGGATTAAAGCTATATCAGATAAACCAAAAGCACTGTTTCAAGCTACCGCACAGGCCCAAAAAGCGATTAACTTAATGGAAGAACTCCAGCAAGTTAAGGAAAGCAAAGTAGCATAAAGCCTATTTAAAAGCCCTTTCAATAGGGCTTTTAACTATGTTTATATGCATAGTAGAAAAAAACGAGGTAATAAATGGATAAAAAACAATTAAATAGCAAAATAGATAAGTTAAAAGAACTTATCAAGGAATGTAAAAAAGATTTTTATATTCAAGAGTATAGAGACAAGGCTTCAGATACTGATGCTTTGGGAATTTTAATATCACAATATTTTGAGTGGAATGGTAGCGAAATACTTAAAACCGCCTACTCAGCATTTGAAGATAGTAATTTCCATACTTTTAACGAAAAGATGATTAATTTATGGAAGTCAGAAAATGCTTAATATTGCAATAACTACCTTTGTTCATATCGGAATGATTGCTGGATTTATTTGGATATTTTGGTTAATATTCAAAAACTAATTAAAGTTATTCTAAAGCCCTTTAAATAGGGCTTTGGACTAGCTTTATGCTAGTAGAAAAGCGAGGTAATCAATGAGTGATTATACAGAAAATCTATCAGATTTCGGTTTGATAGAGTTAGAAGAAGCTAGAAATATACTAGATGCCATGATTGATAATGGTGTGCCTAGTGATTTCGATAACGAAGGTGTCAGAATTGCGTTTAATCGTATGTCTGGCAAAGTATTTTTAACAAATAGCGAATATCAAGTTGCTGTTTATTCAGAAACAGAACGAGGTAAGTATCTTGAAAGTTTTTACACCAGCCCATACGAAGCATTAGAGGGAACTTTTGAGGAACTAGCAGAGCAGTTCAATGAAATGAACGAGGAAGATCAAAGCTGGTTTGAAGATCTAGCCAAGTCTTTAGACAGGCCTTTTATCATGGATAGCGAGGAATAAATGACAAAACAATATATATTTTGGCGTGATGTCAATAAAACAGTACGAGAAGAATGTACAATAGAAGCTAATAGTCTAGATGAGGCAACAAAAAAACATAATGAGGGTTATTGTGAGTATTTTGAAGTTGATATGTTCAATGATGAAATACTAGATGAGGGAACAATAGAAAGCGAGGTGCAGGAATGATAACTAAAGAACTGTTTAATAGTTTTTCTAATAAAACAAAAGAAGAACTAACAGACGAGCCATTTTCGTTTAGAGAATGTACAAAATGCCAAGATTATTTTGATCTTGGTGGTTCTCATCAAGAGAGGACAGAAGAAGCTATGTATTGTCATACTGAAGATTTTGAATGTGATGATAAAAAAATTCAAGATTATCAGAGAAACAATAATTTTGATATTGATGACAATATTTTTTGCTGGTCTTGTATAGAAGCAATTAGGAACGAACTAGAAAGCGAGGTTAATAATGAAAACTAAATACAAAATCAAAGCTGAGGACTTTATAGGTGCTACGATTGAACTTGCTGATCTTTTCATGCAAGAAAAGTATTGGCAAAATTACGAGGAT
>JAURFX010000012.1 GCA_030834065.1 Gammaproteobacteria bacterium | reverse complement strand
TTTAAAATTAAGTTGTCACTTGGACTAAAAATAGTTTGTGCATAGATTCCAATATTGTCGACATTTTCCGATTGGTCTAGTCTTACAATTCCTCGATGCCCAAAATCGTTATCCCATCTTTTTCTATGATCCCTTTGAAAGTCTGAGTCAAAACCCAGCTGTAACGTCATAGGCATGCTGCGAATTTCATGTTCGCTTTGAATAAAACCTGCAATACCATAAAAGTCCCGACTCAAATCAATTTGACCACTATTATTGAGGGGCAAGTTAGAAACAAAAGCTCTTTTGACCGTATAGCCTCGTATGTTAATTTGATTGCTATTTTGTAAGTTATGAATCAATGAGACACCCATTCTGGCCTGGCTAAGTGATTCCCCGGCATCGTATAAGATATTATTTTGATAGGCACTCGAACGGTTGGTAGATAGCTGATTGAAATTAATGCCACCAGGGTCTTGTGAAACCGGTTGCCTTGTATAATTAAAAGATGAAATAAGGCTTGTTGAGCTATTAAAATCAGAATGGAGTCTAAGACTGACTTGCTGATTTTGATGTTCATTATTGTCTCTATAGCCATCTAATTCTTTTGAGGTTAGATTTAATGCAAGGCTATGATTATTTTGAATATAATTTTGTTCAAAATTGATGGACCGATATCCAAAATCACCTTGTCCAACATCAACTGAAAAGCTGTTTGCTTCAGGTTCAGCAGTAAAAATATTTATGACTCCTCCAGACGCATTGCCATATAAAGCGGAGCTTGGACCTCTGATTACTTCAATGCTTGAAATAGCATTGATGTCAATATTATCAACCTGACCTTGCCCATCTGGAAGAGTTTCAGGTATCCCATCTACGTAAATTTTAACACCCCTTATTCCAAATGATGAACGTGCTCCGAAGCCACGAATCGAGACTCTAAGGTCTTGAGCAAAGTTATACCTATTTTGCATAAATAGCCCAGGTACTCGGGCTAGGCTCTCATCTATACCTAAGTTTTGTCTACCACTGGAAATATCTTGAGCATCAACAACAGAAATTGATAGTACTGAGTCCTCTAGGGATTGTTGTATTTTTAATCCTGATACAATGATCTCTTCAATCTCTCCACTTTCCTGTGACAAAACAAGGAAGGGAGAGAATGAGAGAAAGCATGCATAAATTATAAATTTACGCATCTATATCTAAGGCATGATCAATTAAATATAAGAGGTAATTTGTATGAGCTCGAGTGCTGGCATCGCCGGATCTTTTTCTTTCCAAAAGACCTTGAATTCTCTCTAATTCATTTAGTGCGGCTGCTCGAGCTTGGAAGTCAGAATTTTGGGAGTTATTCAAAGTGTAGTCTAATCCATCGATATAAAGCGCCTGAAGGCTTTGACGAATTAAGTTTACATCACCACGGATATCATCCTCAAAGATAGCATTGGTTAAAGATTCCATCATTTCATTTAATGAGTAGTCATTCCCATAGCTCATAGAGTCTGAAATACGCGTCATGACCCGGGGATTAAGTAGGTGCTGGAGAACACCTCTTTGAATATCAAGAATCCATTCCCTGATCTTTGGATCTTCAGTGAAACCGTAAAGATTCCATAATCTTCGATCTGCCAAAAGGTAGTCATATAATTCATTAGAAGCATCAAAGGCATTTGGTGCAAAGACAAGCTCATCAAGGAGAGACATGGCACGGGCTTGATCTTCATAGGATGTTGGGATCAAAGGAGAGGATGTTTGATCTCCCTCATATAACCCCCTATGAACTTCAACGCCACCAATGAACTTAACAATAGTATTTGCTGCTCTTGAGAATTGTCCCAGAAGCACAACGTAAGCATCTCTTAATTCATGATAGCTTTCACCTTCTCTTAAAAACTTATTAAGAAGATCCTCGGAAGCATCATTTATCAGGCCAATGCGGTCGCTTGCGTATTGCATCGGATCATTGGTCATATCGTACCACTGGATTCTAGGGTCTGAACCCCATCCAGGTGCCCTCATATTATGATCATCAGTACCAAATAAATTTTCAGGAAGGCTTGATCGACTAGCGATATCGTTGAGCCTATTAGCTTCTTCCGTAGGATCTGATAAAGATTCAGAATATGCATACTCTATAACCCAGTCGTCATAAGGACCTACAGCGGTATTAAAAAATTGCTCATTATCTCTGGCTGGCGAAATATGAATGTCTGTGTAATCCATCACAGAGGAGTAAAGCACACCCTCAGAAATGATACTGTTATCATAAGATTCCTCAGGACTTAAAAGAAAGGTGCCTCCAAAATTATGCGCCAGCCCTAAGGTATGACCAACCTCATGCATTACAAGGTCAACAATGAACTGATGCAGGACTGCTTCCTCTTCACCATTATCAATTCTTAATTCTGGTTGAAAGATCCGACCAAAAGCTAAACTGATTTGTTTATCAAAAGCGTAAGTACAGTAAGCCTCGAAATTTTCTTCGGCATAAAGACTTCCATCTAAATTATCTAAGATTCTTTGATATTGGACTCTTCTCAAAGTGGGTGCATACTCAAGCATAATATCAGCACCTATTATTTGACCGGTTCTTGGGTTTGAAAAACTTGGACCGTAACCGGAAAAGGGCGGGAAGGGTGAGGATGACCAACTTAAGACATTGTATCTGATATCTCCTGCATCCCAATCTGCATCATCGGGCTGTACCCTTACTTCAATGGCATTTTCAAAGCCAATTTTCTCAAAAGCAGTATTCCAGGCGAGGACCCCTTGGGCCACTGCTTCTCTAAACTCATAGGGCGTAGTATTTTCTATCCACCAAACAATTGGCTCGACAGGGGGTGAGAGCTCCGCAAGTGGATTCACTTTTTGTAGATTCCATCTCTCTACAAGATCGCGATAAGGGGTCGGATCATCCTGAGTCAAGTCAGTAATCTCATTAGCAAAATAACCCATCCGGTGATCAGTCAATCTTGGAATAAAGTCATCCTCGGGCATTTGTATAAAGCTATGCTGAATAAAAATACTTACGTACCTATCATCAACTACTGGTGACCCGCCCCCATTTCTAGGCACAGGATTATCAAAAGTATATTCAAGTCTGATGTCGCTGTTTTCAGGATAGCTTCTCACCGAGGTAATTTTAGTCTTAGATGGGCTCATGCCACCGATACTAAATGAGTCATCATCATTAATATAACTTAGCTGAGAGAGGCTCTCTGATTTTAGAAGATTTGTGATATCTAATAGATAAAGATCCTCTTCCTCGTCATGCAAGACAATACTAACTGAGCCCAAGATTCCGTATCCTATATTAGCATTGGATGCTCTTGACAGTGGGCTCTCTGGGTCAAAGTAGTAACTTGGGTTTTGAAAAACAAATTCAATCTGGCCATAGCTTTCTCTGAATGAGATTATTCGATTACTTCCATAGCCCCCCCTAAAGAAGGGGGTTTGAACCAGTCCGTTGACAGCATAAGAAAAATAGATGTATTCCTGATCTAATTGATCACCTCTTAGGACCATCATGACATCTCCACTTTCGTCATCGTGGTAAAGGTCAAACGCGCCTTGATAATTAGTCAGACCTTCTACAAGCGAGGCAATGGTTTCCTCCTCTTCCTCGGTTTCAGCTTGCTCTGCATTGTCAGTGGATGACTCTTCATCAGTCATGGTTTCAATTTCTGCGGCATCATCTTCATTTATTTCTTCTTGGGCCTCGATGGATAGGCCGGCAATAAGAAGAAAAAACATGAGTATGAAAAAAGTATAGAGTTGCTTGATCATTGACTCTCCGTATACATATTATTTGAACATTGCATGATATCATTATTGATTAATTCACACAGTATGATATGCATTTTTTAATTGATCTTTCTCAGGTTATCCTTGTCGACCTTGTTTTAGCTGGGGATAACGCAATTATCATCGCTTTGGCGGTCGCAGGACTTCCCAAGGAAGAGAGGACGCGGGTGATGGTCTACGGCATAATCCTTGCCACTGTCCTTAGGATTATTTTTGCGATCTTAACCGTTTATTTGCTTCAAATACCTGGCCTGATCTTATTCGGCGGCCTGTTACTGTTATGGGTATGTTTTAATCTTGGAAAGGAGATCCTTCATCACACATCTCTTAAAGATACTAAAGAGAAGGGGGCTGATAAGGAGCCTAAAACGAAAGCTCAAGCTGTCTTTCAGATCATTCTCGCAGATGTCTCAATGTCTTTGGATAATGTACTCGCAGTGGCCGGTATTGCGCGTGAGAGTATATTAGTCTTGACGATTGGCCTAATTTTATCAATTGCATTTATGGGTCTGGCGGCGCAAGGCATTGCAAAGCTTCTTGAGCGACATATCTGGATTGCTTGGCTAGGCTTGTTAGTCATTCTTTACGTTGCAGTTATTATGATTTGGGATGGCTGGCTGCAATGGTTTGCTTAGTATGAAGCAGGCACAATTAGCAAAAACTATCGTTGCTTATACACCTACTGATAAAAGTTTTGGCTCATATAAAAAATTAGAGTCTCTTGGCTTTAATGTAGTCATTAACAAAGAAAGTATTGATCCCCTGGCTTTCCTTAAACAAATAAATAAGCCTGAGGAGGTCATGTGTTTTGTGGGGAATACTTTCCCGCCCCCTGGTCTCACAAAGGAGATCATTGAAAATTTTGATAACCTGAGATCGATTGCCAAGTACACCATTGGTTATGATGATATTGATCTTGATTGCCTTTCTAGTAGGGGAGTTATTCTGACGAATAGCCCCACAGAGTCGAGCTGGGGCGGAGTTGCAGAGTCGACGGTTGCCATGATTCTCGCGCTATTAAAAAAAGTAAGAGAAAGACATTTAGCGGTGACACAGAATAATTGGAGGTCTGAAGACCTATTAGGAACTTATCTTGGATCAAGGGAAGATTATGAGGGTATTACTTTAGGCATTATAGGTTTGGGCCGTATTGGTCAAAGAGTAGCTGAGCTCTTCAGACCATGGAAAGTAAAAATTATTGCCTGTGACCCCTATCTTGCTGATGAAGTTTTCTTAGCAGCGGGCGTAAGACGTGTAGCGCTTAAAGATTTACTTGTTCAGTCAGATGTAATTAGTATTCATTGCACCCTGACTAAGGAGACTGAGCATCTTCTGAGCCATGAAAGTTTTCAACTAATGAAATCTCACTCCATACTCATAAACACAGCGAGAGGAAAAATTGTTGATGAAGAGGCTCTTTCAGATGCTCTGGAAAAAAACTGCATAGCTTCCGTGGCACTGGATGTTTTTGAAATTGAGCCTTTACCAAGAAATTCAAAATTAAGAAAATTTAGCGACAGAGCACTATTTTTCCCACATATGACTGCAGCCAATACGCCGTCGGCACTCTCAGCATCTATTCAAATGGTCACTGATTCCGTTTTAAAAATTGCAAAAGGTGAGTTGCCCGATCATATTGTTAATCCTGAAGCCATAAAGTTGTGGCAATATAAATACCAGAATCAATCAATTTTTTAGGCAAAGAATTGTATCAATATCTAAAATCATCTAAAGGATTTATGTTGGCTTGGTTATCATTTGATTTTGCCAACTCACCCTTTACTACAATCATCATTACATTTATTTATTCTACCTTTTTTGTTGAGGTGATTGTTGGTGAGACAATATATGGAACCCAAGTATGGTCTTGGATTATTAGCGGATCAGCAATCTTTATAGCAATCATGGCGCCCATCATGGGTAGGCGTATTGATGCTAAACAGAGCCAATTGACATGGTTGGTTACAAATACGTTGCTCTGCTCATTCACGTGTATGGCATTGTTTCAATTTTCTGACGGAGATTATATTTGGGCAGGTTTGTTTGTTTTTTTTTCAAATATCTTTTTTGAGTTATCACTCGTTGTTTATAACGCACTGATTGGACAATCACCGGATAAAGAGAAGATTGGAAGGGTTTCTGCTTATGGCTGGGCGGCAGGCTATGCATCTGGACTTTTGGCATTAATAATTGCTTTATTATTTTTTGTTTTGCCAGATACCACTCTGTTCAACCTAGATAAAAGTTCAAACGAACATATTCTCGCTCTCACTTTGCTCGTTGGCATTTGGTACATTATTTTTACAATACCAACCGTGATACATTTTAAATCTAATCTTAATTGCCAAGTTTCTTCATCGGGCTTTAGAGAGGCTCTTCCTCTAAAAAAACTGATATCAGATTATCCTGATCTCTGGAGATTCTTCTTAGCGAGACTTTTTTACAATGACGCACTGATCACTATATTTGCTTTTGGTGGAATTTATGCGATGGGTACTTTTGATTTTAGCTTTACACAAGTCTTGTATTTTGGAATCTATTTAAATGTTTTCGCTCTTATTGGCAGTCTAATGCTATCGAGACTTGATGATGCTATTGGTAGTAAGAAATCTATCATAATTACTATTGTGGGGCTCTCATTAGCATTGGTTATTGCGATGCTTGCTCAGAGTCAATTAACCTTATGGTTAGCAGGTGCGATTATTGGATTTTTTGCAGGACCTAATCAATGCATGAGTAGAGCCTATGTGGTTAAATTAGCCGATAAAAACATGATCAATGAGGTATTTGGCTGGTTTGCTTTTATTGGTAAATCAACAAGTTTTGTTGGTCCTTTTTTAATAGGATGGGTGACCGCTTTGTTTTCATCGCAACGTATTGGTCTTATATCAGTATTAATTCTTTTTTTAATTGGTTTTTATTTGATGACAACGGTTAGGGAGCGTACCTAAATAATGAAAAATGATTTGTATATATTTCCCGGTCAAGGATGCCAATACGTTGGAATAGGTAGCGACATTGTTAAAAAATATAAGAGTGTTTCTCATTTGTACGAACTCGCTAACGACTTATTGCATTTTAATGTCAGTGAACTTTCCTTCAATGGCCCCGAAGATCAGATTAATTTAACAAAATTTACTCAGCCAGTATTAGTAACGCATCAACTTGCATGTTTTTATGCATTGTGTGAAGAGCTAAACACCGATTTAAAACCAAGCATTACTGCAGGGCATAGTTTGGGCGAGTATACTGCACTTGTCATTGGGGGGAGTCTTGTTCCTGAGCAAGCTATTAGGCTTGTTGCAAAGCGTGGTGCATTGATGTCAGAGCTTGGAACCGGATCAATGATGGCAACTACACTAACTTTGGATGATGCAAACAGAATTGCCAGAGAGGTTAATTGTTCGATTGCTGGCATAAACCTTCCTGAGCAAATCGTTCTCGCGGGCCTCGATGGTGATCTTGAAAATGCTATCAATTTAATTCAAAGAGAGTTTCCAAAAAAAAGGGCAATCCCTCTAAAAACTGAAGGTGCCTTTCATTCCTATCTTATGAAAGATGCTGCAGCAAAATTTTTAGTCGAATTACAAAATGAAGACTTTAAAAGTCCATCGATTCCAGTAATGTCAAACTATTCGGGTCTTCCCCATGAGAATGATCGTGAGAGTATTATTAATAATTTATACAATCAGTTATTTTCACCTGTTCGTTGGGTAGATTGTATTTCATATGCTTTAAATCAAGGGATAAGTAGAGTAATTGAGTTCGGCGGTGGCATAGGCAAAGGAATAGAACCTTCAGAGAAAAAACCTAACTTACAAGCCATGATGAAGAAGTTATCTCAACATTTTGAAGTTGAAACACTATATTTTTCGGCAATTAATAACGATTCGATTGAAGAGACCGCTAAAGACTATTAAGCTATTATTACAAGATGGATTTTAGAGTTAACGAATGAGCAATAGACAACTAGGCCTCTCTTCGCTGTATGCATTTGCTGCATTTGTAGTCATTGTATTAGGCCTGCAAGCAGCCTCCTCAATACTCATTCCATTTATTTTTGCTATCTTTCTTTCAATCATTGTTTGGCCATTTATGCGATGGTTGGTAGCTCATCGTGTCCCATATGGGGCCTCTATTGTAATAGTTATACTAACGATCATAGGCATTCTTGTGGTTTTAGGGGCAACGGTAGGGGGATCGATTAATGATTTTTCAGATCGATTACCATTTTATGAAAGTCAATTAAGAATAAGACTTAGCAGTTTAATACAAGACTCTTCACAGCAAGCGTATATCGCATTTATTAATGAGCAATTAAGTAACTTTTCACCCCTTACTTTAATTGGAAACTTGTTTGAACAGATAAGTGGTTTCTTATCCAATTTTATTTTGATTATATTTACAATTATTTTTTTATTATTAGAAGCATCAACGCTCCCTAAGAAAATCGGAATCATATTCTCTGTTAGTGATTCTGATCCAGAATTTTTAAATCAATTTACACAAGGCGTCCAACGCTATCTGGGAATTAAAACTATCATTAGTGTCATTACCGGCTTGATTGTTGCTGCTTTTACCTTTTTAATCGGACTAGACTTTCCAATGCTATGGGGCCTTACGGCCTTCTTATTAAACTATGTGCCTACAATTGGTTCTCTGATAGCTGCTGTTCCTGCAGTTGCTCTTGCTATTGTTCAGTTAGGCATTAGTGATGCAATCATTATTGCAATTGGATATTTTGCAATTAATTTTTTCATTGGAGGAATTCTTGAGCCAAGAATTATGGGAAAGGGACTTGGTTTATCTACCTTAGTAGTATTTTTATCTTTAGTTTTTTGGGGTTGGGTATTTGGACCTGTAGGAATGCTATTATCAGTACCGCTCACAATGACTGCAAAAATTGCTTGCAGTTACAATGAGAAAACAAAAATAATCGCTGTGCTTTTAAGCGGGGCTTCAGATATCAAGAAGTGAATTACTGAGGATGTCTAATTTCCTCAACAAGATTTTGAACCTCCTCCGGAGGTGGATTGGTAAGTTTTGAAACGATAACTGCTACCGTAATATTTAAAATCATGCCGACAATACCAATGCCTTCGGGAGAAATACCAAAGATCCAATTATCAGGCGTATCAGCAGCGAAAGGGGTTCCGGCCCATTGCAGGAATAATCCTTTAAAAAATTCAATATAGCCATAGGTAAAAATTAATCCTGTCAGCATACCTGCTATCGCACCTTCTTTATTAATTGTTTTTGTAAAGATTCCAAGCATTAATACTGGAAATAATGATGCGGCGGCAAGCCCAAATGCAAAAGCAACGACTTGGGCGACAAACGCAGGTGGATAGTATCCAAGTAATCCTGCAATTCCTATTGCAACGGCTGCGGATATTCGACCCGCAAATAATTCTTGTGACTCCGTAATTGATGGAGCTATAACACCCTTTAATAAGTCATGTGAAATAGAGGAGGATATCACTAATAACAAACCTGCAGCAGTTGATAGAGCGGCTGCTACGCCACCCGCAGCGATAAGTGCAATAACCCACGCAGGCAAATTGGCAATCTCAGGATTGGCGAGCACCATGATATCCCTATCAATAACTAGCTCATTGCCTTGCCATCCAAATGCATTAGCTTGTTCTTCAAAGTCTGGGTTAGAATCATCATAGTATTGCACTCGACCATCATTATTTTTATCTTCAAAAGTAAGTAATCCTGTAGATTCCCAGGTTCGAAACCACTCTGGACGCTCTTCATAAAATAGATTTCCTTCTGCATCACCGACCACACCTATTTGCACGGTATTGGTAAGATTAAGACGTGCCATTGATCCTATAGCTGGCGCAGTAAGATAAAGTATGCCAATAAAAAATAAAGCCCATCCTGCAGAATATCTCGCATCGCTTACATTAGGGACGGTAAAAAACCTTACTATGACATGTGGAAGGCCAGCCGTTCCGATCATTAACGCTGCAGTAATACAAAACATATCAAGTGTTGATCTTTGGCTTTCGGTATAGTTTGGAAATCCTAAATCCACAATGACCTGATTGAGCTTCTCTATTAAATATAAATCTGTACCGATGACCTTACTTGCAAAGGCTACTTGTGGAATAAAATTTCCCGTTAATTGGAAAGCAATAAATATCGCAGGTACTGTAAAAGCAAAGATAAGTACGCAATATTGAGCGATTTGTGTATAGGTGATTCCTTTCATACCACCAAGAACGGCATATATAAAAACAATACCCATACCAACAATCAAGCCGGTACCAATCGGTACCTCAAGGAATCTTGAAAATACGATTCCAACACCTCGCATCTGACCTGCAATATATGTAAACGAGATAAATAAAAGACATATGACTGCTACAATTCTCGCAGTTTTTGAATAATATCGGTCACCAATAAATTCAGGAACCGTAAATTTCCCGTACTTTCTCAGATACGGTGCTAATAGGAGCGCTAACAGAACAAAGCCTCCGGTCCATCCCATTAGAAATCTAGATCCATCATAGCCAGCAAAAGCTATGATTCCCGCCATTGAAATAAATGATGCTGCTGACATCCAATCGGCTGCGGTAGCCATTCCATTAGCAATTGGATGTACACCTTTACCGGCAACATAGAATTCTCCCGTTGATTTTGCTTTGGACCAGATCGCTATTGCAATATAGACAACAAAAGTAAAGCCAACTACAAGGTATGTTAGTGTTTTAAGAGCCATATTGTTTTCTATTTTTGAATGCTTTATCAAGTTTTTGCATACGCCATGCGTAGAAAAAAATAATCAATACGAAAGTTATGATTGAGCCTTGCTGAGCAATCCAAAATCCAAAGGGTATGCCTCTATATACAAATTGATTTAAGTAATCTGCAAAAATAACTGAACAGCCTAATGAGATAAAGAACCAAACTATGAGGCAGCCAATTACAAGTCTTTTGTTTCTGAGCCAATAAGTATTTTGTGAATCAATACTAGAATTCATTAAGCCGCCCCCTAAATGCTTGAAGTTATAACATACTACCAACTTGAAAGGCAGTAAAGGCTCCTAAGTATCCAATACTGGTCATATAAACCCATGATATAACAGGCCACTTCCATGAGTTTGTTTCTCTTCGTATTATTGCAATAGTCGCAACGCACTGAAGGCACCAAGCATAGAAAATTAACATACCAATTACCATTGGTAGGGTGAATATTTGATTGCCATCTTGATCAACAGCATTCGTGAGTCTGTTTGCAAGTGTCTGGTTTTCAGCCTCTTCTCCAACTGCGTATATGGTTCCCATCACAGCAACCACAACCTCTCTTGCAGGGAAGCCAGCAATGACGGCAGAGGTTACTCTCCAATCCCACCCAAGAGGGGCAAAGAAAGGCTCTAAAGCTCGACCTGTTCTACCCAGCCAACTTTGCTGAAGTTGGTCTGCAGCCGCGTTATTTAACAATATTTCACGCGAGGCTGTATCGGTAGTTTCAGATAATTGAAACACTAGGTTTTCTTGTATTATTTCACTTCTTGGGAAATAGGATAAAAACCATACAAACATACTTGCCAACAAAATGACGGTTCCAGCTCTTTTTAAGAACACAATTGCTCGGTCATAAAGTTTATAGATTACGCTTTTTAAATCTGGAACTCTAAATTCGGGAATTGTCTGTATAAAATTAGGCTTTGGACCTTTCAATAGTGATTTTCGCAGCAGAACGGCAGTTAAAGATCCGCCAAAAATTCCTAAGAGATATAACCCAAAGAGAACAAGCCCCTGCAAATTAACAAATCCATAACTAATCTGAGGGACGAAAGCGCCAATCAAGAGGGCATAAATTGGTAATCTGGCCGAGCAAGTCATAAACGGTGCAGTCATGATTGTAACAATTCGGTCTCTGTTATTTGGAATAACTCTCGTTGCCATAATCGATGGAACAGCACATGCAAAGCTTGACAATAATGGGATGATAGATTGACCGGACAAGCCAATAGATCGCATTAGGCGATCAGACAAAAAAGCAGCCCTGGAAAGATAGCCCGTGTCTTCCATTAGGATAATGAATAAAAATAAAATCAGTATTTGAGGAAGAAAAATAATTACGCTACCTACGCCCGAAATAATTCCATCCGAAACAAAACTGTTAAGGGCGCCATCCTCTAAATTTGAGCTGACTATTGCTGATAAAGCAGTTGCTCCATTATCAATAAGATCCATGAGTGGAGTTGCCCAAGCAAAAACGGCCTGAAACACAATAAACATTGCGCATAGAAAAATGATGGTTGATGTCAATGGTTTGTCGACAAGCCTTTTTATGATTGTGTAGCTTATATGGACTTTTTCGCTCTTCTCAAAAGGGGCTAATTCATGTAATAAATTTTGGTTGTATTTAAATCGTAGACTAAATTCTTCGGCATGATTTGATTCTTTATCAATAGAAAAAATGGGTTCAGCTGGCGTTTCACTTGAGAAAATACTGGCAATCAGGCTACTAAGACCAATTCCATTTTTTGCGTTAATAGGAATGACGGGTAGCTTTAATTTACTTGATAAAAGACTATGGTTAACTTTTATGCCTTTTTTAGTTGCGATATCATTCATGGTTAACGCTACTACGATTGGAATGCCTAATTCAGAAAGTTGCTGTAAAAAAGTGAGCCCCTGATATATTTGTGTTGCATCTAATACATAAATGATTTTATCTGGGGAGCTCAGACCTGCTAAATTTCCTTTGATGACATCAATAGAAATTCTCTCATCTTCAGAAAAAGGATAGATTGAATAGCAGCCTGGGAGATCTATGAGATCCATCTTCTTGTTTTCAAAAAAAACTCTCCCAGTTCGTTTTTCAACAGTTACGCCAGGATAGTTGGCAGTTTTTTGATTCAAGCCTGTTAAATGATTAAATAGCGTACTCTTTCCTGAATTGGGATTACCAATAACCACAGCGCTTTTTGCATGAGGCATGATATGGACCGGATGTATTGTCATATGATCTGAGGACAAGGTTAGGAAATTTTAAAAAAATGAAGCGTATTATTTCTTGCGGTAATTTGACTTCCGTAAAGGCTAAAAAATTTCGGATCACCACCCAATGATAGGCCCTCGCACTTTATTTCTGCACCAACGACCAAGCCCATACTCATTAACCTTAAAACATCATCATTAATTTCAGATATACCAATAATGATGCCACTCTCGTCAGCATTTAGATCCTTGAGCGTTTTCATCGGTTAATTTATCAGTCGGTAAAGTCTTTCGTCATAAAGACTTCCACTTCTAGGGAGTAATGCTTCGCGGAAAATTGATACATGCTCTGTTCCTAGATGCAGCACCCTTGAACGTTCATCTAGCCATGTTTCGACTAATGTAAAATGATTCCTTCGATTATTTTGCTCCATAATAGCAACCTCTAGTGACCCATTTTCTAATCTTGTTTGTTGCACAAGATCATTAATAATCGCTCTACCTTCTTCAAGCGCTGTGGGAATGATATCAATATGTGTTACTGCATAGATTTCCCCCTCATAACCGTTATTTTGAGTATCAAATACCGCTGTACTGGGGCGCTCATCATAAGGGCTATATATAATATACCCAAGAGTTGAACGGTAACTTTCATAATCATCTTGTGATTTAAAATTATTCATTGAATCTAAATCAGCCCAAGTCTCAATAATTGCAAAATGATTCGGCCTACCAATTCTTTGGAGCGCCTGATACCTAAGGTTACCGGCGTGTTCTCTTGCGAAATAGGAAACCTGTGACAAGAGAGTGCTGACATCTTCTTCATAACCAGGCAGCACCTCAATGTAAGTGACTACAAAAGGTTGCTCATTTTCTTGAGCAGAGAGAAATTGGAAACTGATAAAAAAGTTTATTAATAACGTGGAAAAAATTAATCTTAGCATGCAAAGCACTCCAATATTTATATTATAAGTTTATCCTAAGGGTTTTAACTTTTCCAAACCAAGGTACTGTGACGATATATAACTGATTGAAGTTAAGCTCATCATTACGAGGTAAATTTTTACTACCATGCAGCTCCTCCACTAGGGGAGGAATGACTTCAGCATCGCCCACTATCATGATTATTTCACCTTTATGCGCTCTTAGTGTTTTGGAAATGAAAGGTTCTACTTCGCTTAGATTTTCGGTACGTATATTAATATTGAGAGCCTGAGCCAATGGAGTCGCTGTTTCAATGCTTCTTTGGGATTGATCAGTATAAATTTGATTTAAGCCAGCAACGACATCTATGTCCTTAAGCCTGTCTGCTAAAGTTAGAGATTGTTGATAGCCATTCATACTTAGGGGAGGATTATTTCCGCCTGTAGTAATTCCAAGATCAGCATGTCTAATAAAAAGGTAAGTAGTAGTTGCCTGTGATTCAAAAAACCAAGACAGGCTAAAAATAATTACAAGGTATGCAAAAAGTTTCAGGAATTTTTTTTTATTTCTTTTAGTTGATTTTATCTTCATAGCTATCATTTACGGTGTATTCAACATCAATAAATTTGGTGTCATTAGATCTTTTCCTATGTTCAGTTTGTTTCATTTTTTTTGGCAAAAAAATACCAATCAAGAGATTTAAAATGAATAAAATAATGAGACCAATAAAAAAAATGAAGCCAAAAAATAGAGACAACATTAAGAACGAGATTATTATACTCGCAATAATGATTTTGGATAGGATACCTTGAGATCTATAGGTATAATACATAAATTAATTATACCAGTTTATGGAGAGGTGGCAGAGCGGTCGAATGCGGCGGTCTTGAAAACCGTTGTCCGTTTCGCGGACCGGGGGTTCGAATCCCTCCCTCTCCGCCATCATGCGACTTCCAATTATTTGTTTGTATTTCTTGCATTCCTTTTAGCTAAGAATTAGTCTAAAGAGAGGAAGTAGAAGGGGTATGAAATGTTTAAATTTATTCAGTTAGTCGCTTTGTTTTTCTTCTTAAGTATTTCAGATGCTCAGATACAAAGTGATCCGGAAATACCATGGGTGAGGATAGGGCAAGAATTTAGCCAAGGTGGCTCATGGGAGCTTCATTTGTTGCCTACTCAAGATGAACTTTATGTTCCTATTGGTTTAGTTAAACCATCTGGCGACGGACCATATCCAATCATACTCATTGGAAGTGGCCAAGGGAGAATGGGAATTGATAAAATACAAAACCAAATGGAACTCCAGCGTGGATTGATGTCTCGACTCGTAGATCGAGGCTACGCTGCTGCATTTATAAATTTTAGAAATGAAGTACCAGAGTTATACAATCAAGTGCAGGATTCAGCATTATTGTTTGACAACGTCAGTGGAGGGAATAGAACACTTCGCTCCCGCGCCAGCCTTGACTCTGATGACTTTATATCAATTATTGAGCATGTTGGAAGGCTATCCTATATCAATGCCAACGCCATAGGCGCAATAGGGAGTAGTCACTCCGGTGAAATCATTATGAAGGCGGTTTCTGATAGTGATTTACTTGCAGCGGCAGTACCTGCTGAGGCAGCAGTGAGAGAATATTTACTCATTAACGATGCAGAGGCGCCAAGAGATGAGTCTGGAACTGAGCTGCAGTTACAAGACGTGAATTATGTCAGAACTCTGGCAAATAAAGATGGTGCCATGGAACGAATCCAAAGAATTAATACTCCCTTGCTGATTATGGGAAGAGATGATGATCATCTGCAGGGAGTGTTTACCTTGCTTTATGAGTGGTCAAATGAAGCAGGTAAGGATGTTACCTGGTCATCATACGATCATTATGAGCATGGATATGCCCTACTAAGAAATCTCTCAAATGGCACGTTTAGGCCAGATGCAATCCAAGAGCAGGCATTTGAAGAATATATGGAATTTTTCAATGCTTATCTAAAACAATAAAGGTAAATTTATGAAAAAAATGTTTTTAATCAGTGTGTTATTCTTATCTTTTGGCTTAAATGCTCAGGTCTCGAACTTACCAGATACTCCTTTTAAGCTTGCCAACTATTCTGTCGACGGCAGTGAAAGATTAGGCATAGTAATCGATGATGTATTAGTGGACTTAAGGCAAGCGAATGCTTACGTTGAGGAGCATGCCGGGCTGAATGAGGTCCGCATTCCAAGTTCTATGCTTCGTTTGATCGAGAGACAGGCAGAATTAAAGCCAAGATTATTTCAAATTGCAAACTTCATTTCTGATCAACTTGATGAAGTTTCTTTTGTATATAATTTATCTGAAATTACTCTACATGCACCTATTAAATATCCATATAACCTTTTGGCGGCTGGCCAAAACTACCGCGCACATGCAACTGAGATGGGTGGAAATGCAGAAATAGATCCTGATGAGGATGATCCTTTCTTTTTTGCAAAATCACCAAGATCAACCATCATTGATCCTTTTCAACCCTTCATTATGCAGCCCCATCATGCAACGATTGACTGGGAGGGTGAATTCTCTATTGTGATGGGCTCCGAGACAAGGTATGCAACACTTGAAAACGCCATGGACCATGTTTTTGGCTTTACTATTACCTTTGATGTAAGTGATAGAGAAAGACAAATTCCTGAAAATGGACGCTATGCTCGAGATTGGTTTCCAGGGAAAAGTATGGACCAAGGGGCGCCCATGGGTCCGTATGTTGTGATGAAAGAATTCTTACCAAATTATAATCAGCTAGCTCTTATTACCCGTGTTAATGGACAAGTCATGCAAAGTTCTGACACATCTTATTTAATTCATGATGTAGAGAGGTTAATTCGATATGCTTCAGGGGTAATGAGATTATGGCCAGGTGATGTTTTAGCAACTGGAACGCCTGAAGGTGTTGGCCGAGGTCGTAATCCTTCTATCTATTTAGAGCCTGGCGATATTGTTGAGATTGAAGTTGAGGGTATAGGAACTCTGGTAACGCCAATTTTATAAATGGCAAAAACGCTCTCTCAGTTTTTTATATTATTCCTAGTCACGCAGTCGTTGCAGGCAGAGCTGTATACTCTAAGAGTTGGTTCGGGTCATCCTGCGGGTGCTACGGTCTACTCTACTGCTATGAGAGACTTTCTTGTCCCTGAGCTAAAACGCAGAGTTGAAGAGAGAACAGAACATGAGCTAAGGATTATCGAGGGGTATGCAGGCTCAATCGCCTCAGTTGCTGAAACATTAGAAGCCGTACAAATTGGTATATTAGATATTGGTGGCTTTTGCACATGCTTCGAACCAGCAAAAATGTTTTTGCATAATTTTCAATATTTTGTTCCTTTTGGTCCTCAGGATGCTCAACTTTCCATACGGATTGGTAGACAAGTTTATGATCAGCATCCATGGCTAGACACAGTGATGGTTGAAAACTATAACCAAACAATCATTGCTCTTGGTGGTTTTGATAATTATCACTTAGGTACTGTTGAGCCATGGGATAGTATCGATGATCTTCAGGGGGTAAAGATAGCCGGAGCTGGTCCTAATCTACCATGGTTAGAGTTTGCTGGTGTGGTTCCAGTTCAATCAGCTTTGCCAGATGGTTATATGGCAATGTCAACAGGAGTCTATTCGGGTTGGTTAATGTATCCATCCTCATATTTTTCCTATAAATATCATGAGCCTGCACCAAATTACACGTTAATTGGTTTTGGCGCTATGGGCGGAGCAGCGGTGATAACGATGAATCATAATTCCTTTCAAAGGCTGCCAATTGAGATTCAGGACATTATCACTGAAGTAGGAAGAGACTATGAACTCTGGGCATCAGAACTACTTGATGAAAGACAGTCTCAAGGACTAAGAGATTTACAAAATTCTGGCGCTTTTGTAAGAACTTTAAGCGAAGAAGCGAGAAGAGGTTGGGCTGAATCATTGGTAGATTTTCCAAATTCGATGGCTCAAGAGGCAAACAGTCGAGGTTTGCCAGGCTCAGAAGTTTTAAATACTTACATAACTCTTATTAATGAGAGCGGGTATCAATTCCCTGTTAGCTACACAATTCAATAATGCTTTATAATACGCATTAAATTTTTAAAAGAAATAAGGAAAAAATATGTTACGAACTGCAATGATTGGTTTAGGCTGGTGGGGCAGAGTGATGGTTAACTCTGTAAAAGACAGTCAAGATTTAGTGATTAATAGGTTGGCCGCGAGAAATCCAGATAAGCATAGGGATTTTGAGAAGGAGACCGGCATCCCATTGCTAGATAGCTTTGAAGCTGTGCTCAAAGACCCCGAAGTCGATGCTGTAGTTATTTGTACTCCGCATTCCCAGCATGAAGATCAGTTTTTTGCTGCGTTAGAGGCAGGCAAACAAATTTTTTGTGAAAAACCTCTTTCACTGACTAAAGATAGCGCTCAAAGAATGGTTCAGGCTGCTGCTGATGCTGGAATCGTGATGGGACTCGGTCATGAGCGTAGATTCGAGTCAACGATGGAGGAGATTGCTAGGCTAGTAAAATCAGGTGAGCTTGGAACAGAGCTCCATGCAGAGTCAAATTTTTCACATAATATCTTTGCTGCAGTTGAGGAAGATGGATGGAGAGGGTCTACAGAAGAGGCCCCCGCAGCAGGAATGACAGGTATGGGTGTTCATCTGACAGATTTATATATTTCAATGTTTGGTCCAATTAAGAGGCTAATTGCGCAAACCGCTAGAAGGGTTTTAAAGCTCCCCACCGGAGATATTGTTAATGTGCAAATGCAGTTTGAAAGCGGTGCAACAGCATTTATTGCAGCGATTTCAGCAACTCCTTACTATGGACGTTTTACAGTTTTTGGCGATAAAATGTGGGCTGAGGCACGAGATGATGCACATCCAGAGAAAGGTGGAACCACGCGCCTGGTGACATGCGGTCTTGATGGAGTGCAACATACAAAAACTTTTGAACCTAAAAATGCCGTCAGAGCCAATTTGGAAGCTTGGGCCAGAGCTGTTCAAGGTAAAGAGGAGTATCGATTTACCAATGAACAGAAAATTCAAAATGTTGCAGTATTAGAGGCCATTGCACGTTCTGTAAAATCAGGTAATTGGGAATACGTATAGGCTGATGATCCAAGATAGGTATACTTCAAGTATTGCCGAGAAGGTTCATATCGTTTCTGCTACTTGGGTAATAGTCTTGGCAGCTATTATCTTTATTGACGTGATGGGAAGATACCTTTTTAGTACTCCGCTTTTAGGCGCATCAGAGATTATAAAAAATTCCGTTGTTTCAATCACTTTTCTGCAGTTACCTTTAGCAATCTATCGCGGGGGAATGATTCGCACCACGCTAATCTATGATTTAGTAGGGGTAAAAGTGCAAAAATATTTGAAAGCACTAATGTATATATGTGGATTTTTATTTTTCATTGGAACCGTAGTTAGCTCAATAGTTCCTGCACAAGAGGCATTGTTAGTCAGTGAATACGAGGGTGAGGGTGCCCTCAGAGTGCCTACCTATCCTGTCAGATTCTTGATAATTTTTACTTCGATATTTGCTGCTTGGGTTTATTTGAAGTTATTTTTACAAGACTTGCGCGAGGATAATTTATGACTGGTATGGGGCCCGAGGTTATATTTATATCTTTAGCTATTTTATTAGCTCTGGTTCTTTTAGGCGTGCATGTGGGTATTGCGTTAGGAATTGCCAGTGTTATTGGTGTTTACTTTAGCTATGATGATTTCAATATTGCATTATCTATTCTTGGATCAACTGCTTACGAATCAGTTCGAAATAGCTCTTTAGCAGTCATTCCTTTATTTATGTTGATGGGAGAAGTATTAAGTAAATCAGGAGCCGCAAGAGATTTATACTTACTTTGTAATAGGGCTATGAGAATCATTCCTGGTAGGCTTGCGGCAGCAACTGTGCTTGGCAATGCTGCTTTTGCGGCTGTTTCAGGTGTGGCGATAGCCTCAGCCGCAACGTTTAGTCGAATTGCTTATCCAGAGATGAAGAAGCTTGGTTATAGGAGATCTTACGCATTAGGTGTCATTGCTGGTAGTGGAAGTTTAGGAATGCTTATTCCACCAAGCGTACTGCTTATAGTTTGGGCTATATTAACTGAAGCTTCTGTGGGGGCTTTATTTTTAGGAGGAGTTTTTCCTGGATTACTTTTAGGGGGCACATTTATTTTATATTGTGCTTATAAGGCTTGGAGAGATCCTGATGTTGCCCCACTAGGTGAATCTTCAACATTTCATCATTCAAATACTGATAGCTTGAAAAGCGGAATTGGAATCTTGTCCCTAGTAGCCTTAGTTCTGGGTGGTATTTGGTTGGGAGTATTTACCCCGACTGAAGCTGCTGGGTTCGGTGCGCTGGGAAGTCTTATCGTAGGAAAGCTTAAGGGAATGAATAAGGCAAGCTTTATGGAAGCGATTTATGATGCCGGACGCTCTACAGCACCCATTATGTTTTTACTAATTGCTGGATCTATGTACTCCAGGCTCTTAGCTGTAAGTGGAGGGGTAAACATGATCCAAGATCTATTTTTTGGTCTTGGCTTAGGCCCTGTAGGCATCATATTTTTAATGACAGTCATATGGTTATTGTTAGGAACCATTATCGATTCTATTTCAGATATCTTATTAACCGTTCCAATTTTTTATCCAATTGCTATGGCGGCTGGTATGAATGAGGTCGCTTTTGCAATTTATGGGATTTTAATCATTGAGGCTGGCTTATTAACACCCCCATTAGGGCTTTTGATATTTGCAGTAAAGTCCTCTGTACCCGATCCAGAAGTAAGCCTAAAAGATATTTTTACTGGATCGATTCCTTATTGGATCATGATGATTCTTGTTGCAATCATAGTCATTGCGTTTCCTAGTATTGCCTCATTTTTGCCTGATCGTTTTTTAGGTTAATCAATGACACAAGCCATCGGAATCATTGGTCTTGGAATAATGGGTGGTGCTATTGCATGTCATCTAAGAGATCATGATATAGATGTTTACGGTTATGATATTTCGAGTGAAGCATGTGATTCTGCAAAAAGTAATGGGATAGTCGTTTGTCAGAATATTGATCAACTGCTATCAAAGTCTAATTTAGTTTTTTCAAGCCTTCCAAGTGAGCAAGCATTTATTCGTGTTATAGGAATTTTTCTTGAGCATGCAAAGAGCGATCATGTTTTAGTAGACTTGAGTACCCTATCACTGAAATCAAAGATGGATGCATATCAATTATTTGAATACAAAAATTTAAAGATCATGGATTGTCCAATCAGTGGTACTGGTGAGCAAGCTAAGAAAGCAGACTTAGTATTATACGTAAGTGGCGATGAGGAAATTTACCATAACATCAGCCCTTACTTATCCATGTTTTCTAGGATGCATCGATTTGTAGGTTCATTTGGGTACGGAACTAAGTTAAAGCTTGCAGCGAATTTGTTGGTAGCTATTCATAATGCAGCAACTGCCGAGGCTATTAATTTTGCACTCGAATCAGGAATTGAAGAAAAAATTATTCTTGAGTTGCTAGGCGCGGGTGCTGCAGGGTCAAAAGTCTTTGATCTAAGAGCACCCTTAATGCTTCAAAGAGAGTATCAACCTGCGACAATGAAATTAAGTAATTGGAAAAAGGACTTAGATCTTATTGATCAGCTGGGTAATCACTTAGGAATTGATACTCCATTATTTAAGGCTACATATGATCAATACCTAAAAACAATTGCAGCGAAATCGCCCGATGATGATACGGCTGCAATCATTGAGACCTACAAAAAGTCTTAGATTCCTGCCCGAGTATTTCCCAGGACGTTCTTATTAACAATATTAATAGGAGGCTTTCCTTGTAATACTAACGCCACCTCATTGGGCGCACCTTTCTGAAGCTTAATCATTGCCTCTTCGCTGTACCAAGCTGAGTGAGGATTGATAATTACATTTTCTCTGTCTCGAAGGGGATGGGGATTTGGCAATGGCTCAGGATCCGTGGTATCAAGGGCTACACCTGCTATCTCCTTTGCATCAAGAGCGGCAACCAAAGCATCTGTATTGATAATCGGTCCTCTGGAGCAGTTGACAAGAATTGCATTATTTTTCATCGCTTTAAATTGTTTAGCATCAAACATATGTTTAGTCTGAGGCATTAAAGGTGCATGGATACAAACATAGTCAGAGGTCTCTAGCAAATAATCAAATTCAACTTTATTGCCAGGAACATTAAATTGTCCTTGCTCAACAAAGGGATCAGAATACTGAACATTCATACCCAGACCCGCTAACGCTTTGGCGACATGTCTTGCAATATTTCCAAATCCTACAAGGCCTACTGTACTTCCAAAAAGTCTAAAAAGAGGTTTTCCTGGAGGGACTTCCCAACGACCGGCTCTAACCAATCGATCGTAAAATGCTGTTTTTCTTGCAGCTGTTAAGAGCATTGCGACTGTATGCTCAGCAACCTCCTCAATACAATAAGTTGGATTATTCGTTACTATAATGCCTGCATCAGTAGCAGCTTTGATGTCAATCGTATCCACGCCAATGCCGTAACGAGCTATGATTTTGCAATTCGGCATTTTATCCATAACTTCTTTAGTGATGGGACCGCCATAAGTATTCAATAATGCGTCGCAATCACTTGCCTCAGGAAAAAATTCATCCGGATTAGTTTTTTGGATCGGAATAATATTAGCCAGATCACCTAAGATATCATGCTCTATATCAAGATTATCCCAGACATAATCAGTTAATACGACTTTAGCTTTATTGGACATTTTTTTCACCCCCGTTTTCAATCCATCTTACAATACCAGCAACACCATCAACTGCAACCATTGATCCCTCTGGAATTAATTGCGTTGCGTCTTGCACTCCTAAAACCATGGGTATGCCTCTCTCGCGTGCTAGTGAGGCCAGGTGGGATGTACTTCCACCTAATTCTGCGACAACTGCAGATACTTTACCAAGAATTTGACTTAATGCTGGTCCAGCAATTGTAGTAATGAGCACATCACCAGGAGCTATTCGACTCACCTCACACTCACAATTCACGACACATGCTTTTCCAGTTCCCCAACCAACGCCGGCAGGATGGCCTTTGATTCTAGGATGCTGTTCCCATACCTCATCAACCTCTACTGGAGATTGGATATGTAAAGGCCTGGCTTGCACTAAAAAAATTCCTTCTTCGTTCATGGCCCACTCAATTTCTGAAGCTCCATTGACTACAGTCTCAGCTTTTTTAATATATTCTGAAAGCTCTTGAAGTTGATTCTCATTAAGACAAGCGATTGCAGCATCTTCTTTTTTTGTTGATTTATTACCATGTGCGCAATGGACGCTATGAGCTTTCTTTCCTATTGTTTGATCAATAATCTTCCCATCTTGGGTAACGACATATCGATCGGGTACAACTTCACCCTGTGCAATTGCAGATCCTAATCCCCAGGTCGCACTGATAAGAATATCTCCTTCAGCAGTCTGACTTAAGCCTCCACCGGAGGCGCTAGCTTCAACTAAAGGCTGAATTATTAATCCCATAGCCGTCTCAAATGGATCAAGGTCATGAGTTGCCATGTAACGTAATGCTCTTGTTGACCATAGGGCGCACCAACAAGATTTAACGGCAATTAAAAACTCTTCTTCATCGTCAATGCCAAGGAAGCTCTCAAATTGACCAGCGAAACTTGAGCCATGCCTATCCTCAACCAAGGCTGACGATCTTACGACACATTTTTTTCCCTCTTTCAGAATGGCATGAAATGCAATCAATAGCTGATCTCTTATCGTGCACTCAATTGGACTTTCTAGCAAAGTAATACGTATGCGGTTAGCATGACGCCGCGCCGCATGATCATCAGAACCAAATACACCTTTAGCACTATCCCATAAATTAAGATGGGTCATTTGTGTTTTATAGGCGTCGGCGTGAACTGCAAAACCATTAGGCGTAGGGATGCCCAGATGGACTAAAGCCGCTAAGTTAGCGGCTTTAGGACCATAATGGTCTGGGTTATTAGTACTTAAATCCGTTAAGGGGAGTAAGATGGCAGACATACAATTCCCCTAATCGGTTTAACTACTTACGGTCTGCAGCGTATTTTGATGCATAACCATCAATCGGCTTGACTGTGGTTATCTTCTCTACTGGGAAATTAGATACGATCTCAGTACGATCACTGTGAACGATCAGCATTTCCTCAATACGGACGCCCCACTCAAATGGAATACCATGTTGCGTTTCAAGTGCAAAGACCATACCTTCTTTAATTTCTAAAGGATGATCCAATGACCAGATACGAGAAATAACTGGCTGGTCATATTGAGCAAGCCCAAGGCCGTGTCCCCATAGGTTTGCTGCAGCCTGATCTTCTTCTTTATAACCCCAAATTTCAGCTGAAGGCCATTTTGAAGCAATATCTTTAGTAGTCGCACCAGGTTTTACCTCTCTAATTGCATCGTACAACCACTTGAGTGCCTCAGCATAAATTTCATTTTGGTGTTCTGTTGGCTCTTTACCAACACAATAGGTTCTGTAGTAACAAGACTTATAGCCATTCCATGTTAGTGCTGCTAAATCCATGAATACTATTTCACCAGGCTTAATGATTCTGTCAGAGAAGTTCCTCCAGTTAGGCCAAGTATTAGGTCCTGAGGAGACAATTACATCTTCAACGTCTTCAATACCAGGGATGTTGTATAAGAATTCCATGATACGAGCGGTGACTTGATTTTCAGTTAAGCCAGGCTTAAGGAAGTTCATACATTCCCAGTGTGCGGCATCACCAATTGCACCCACCATACGAATACATTCTTGCTCGTCCTCATTTTTAATAGCACGAGCTTCCATCATGGCAGTCATGCCATCAGTCCATTCAATGCCTGCATCTTTAAATGCATCAATAAGATTGATATCAATAAAGTCAACACCCAATTTCATACCATGCACATTGCTCTTTTTCATTTCTTGAATTACAGCATTAGTGAACTTCTTAACTTGTTGATCAGATGCGGGACCCGCAGCCCCTTTAATCCATGCATAGGAGTATCTGACATTTTCTTTTGGAAGCCATGGTGAATGTCTTTTCACTTGCATACCAATATCACCTTGCTCAAAGAGTACAGGTGCATCATCACCGCATAACATGGCATATCTTAATCCGGGCTTTAGTTTGTTCCATCCAGGTGTCAGTGTGCTAGTGACGTATCTGATGTTTTCATCATACATAAGTAACAAAGCACCTAAACCGTGTTCTTTCATTTTTGCGCGTGCGCGCTCGAGACGATAAGTACGCAGACGATCCCAATTGATCCTTTGCTGCCAGTCCATCCCCAACATTCCAAAATTTGCCATATCCGACTCCTCGGTTAATTGTTATTAAAAAATCTTGCTTTAACAAGACGATTGTCTTTAAGCACGGATGATGCCCCCAAGACCATAAAGTAACATTATTTTATATGCAGAGATGACTTAATAAAAGACATAAAAAAAATATATTTATGGGGCTTCTATGGGGAGAGGATATCGACCTAATTCTTGTACATCTGGGGCAGAGCAATCATTGCATGATAAGGATCCGAGAGGGGTGCCCTCAACAATGCTTTGTATCCACTGACTAAAGCTAATACCTCCAATTCCAAGACCGTAAAAACGGTCATAGGTAAAGGGTAATCCTCTGTTGCCATTACCCGGATTATTCACTGAAAAGTAGTAGCCAAGGGCATTTACATGACTGTCACCCCCCAAAGTAAAAGTATCTAAATTTTCTAGGTTACTCTTTAAGTATGTTTGTCCATCTAGGATGATGTCATTCACAGGCTCTTCTCTTCCCAGATAACTTGCCATCTCGGCAAAGACGCGATCATGACTCGAGATAATTTGCGTAAAAGTTAATTCTGGATTAGCTTTACCGGCAGCCACCATGATGTCATTGAGATGATAATTATTGGGCAACTGATTAAAAAATTCGGGATAATTCAAGAAGACTTGCTCAGCGTTCCATACTTGTAACCATCCTCTTGTATGCTCAGGAATTTGAATTGCTCCAATCCCGTCACCTAAATGAAAGATCTCTAGCTCTGGGAATCGTTCTTTAATGAGGTGCACATAAAAGGGTGTGCCATAACTTCCAGAAGTTGACCCACTGATAACAAGCGTTTTAATTTGATTATTATTTTGAAATAACCAATCGATGGCGCTCATGGCATTGTTATAGCCATTGAAATGAAGAAGCTCAGAATATTGGTTTTCGGGAAGGGGAGAATCATTGCTAAGAGTCCCATCACCGACATGCATATCCCCGGTACAGTAACCTACATGTAAATGAGAGTATTCATAAAATGGATTTTTTGGATCGTCAAGGAATATGCCGGCATTGATCGGTGTATCCTCTACCGTGACAGTTTTTGGGCCCATATCGAGTCTACCGGTTGGCTCGTTACTGCATGTTAACCCAGACCAGCAAGTCCCACCGCCTGGAAAAGAGATGACTACCTTTTCAGGATTATCAGGTTTTACAAAAAAAGCATAGGGATCCTGATAGATGCATTGGGTGTCGTCTCCAGGATAAATCATATTCCAGTCCGAAGTGAGGTCCTCCCATGCAGGTGAGACGTCAAAGCGCTCAGGGGCTTGCCCATAAGCGAAGGAAAGATGAATAAAAATGAGTCCAAGGATAGGATTAAATTTAAGTTTCATAAAAATTTTCCGGTAGGGGTATGTATTCAGGGTCATTTTCAATTTTAGGAAATTGATGATTGCGCCATTGCTCTGCTGCCTCCTCAATTTTTTGAGGATCATGGCTAGCAAAATTCCATTTAAGGTATGGTTGGTAACCAAGAGGCTTCCCACCAAAAACAATTAGCCTAGAATTATTTTCTGCAATGATATTTATCGATATTGAATTTGATTGAGCAAGTTCATTGGAAGAAATAGAGCTCTCATTCACTTTGAAATTTCCTGATACCGAATAAAACGCAATTTCATTTTCATCATCAAATTCCAAATTAAGCATTTCTTGATCGCTAAAAAATAAAGAAAGCA
>JAURFX010000049.1 GCA_030834065.1 Gammaproteobacteria bacterium | reverse complement strand
TTTACCTGCTCTGGTGGGTATCGGTTTTAATTATAGTGCAAGAAGAGGGATTCAGTCCTAGGCAAGACTTACCATGGTTTTTTCTTTTTTCTGGATTAGTTTTTTTGTTATGGTTCACTAAATATTTTTTAACCAATGACCGAAAGATTATTTTTCATGACGGCATGAAGCTAACCAATAAAATTTTTCATTTCGTTTTCATATTCTCTCTTGCTTTTTTCATGATCATTGAAAGCTATGATTTGGGTTAGCTTCCTATTTGCCTTACTTTTTTCATGGATTGGCTTTGTCAATACCTTTTGGGGTAATGATCCTTATTTTGGATTGATCATCTTTGCTTTATCCTTTATTTACTATCTGCCTTTAATCAAGATGATTGAGCGAAATCTTAATTTTGTTCTAATAAGGCGGATAATGATTGTGCTTGGAGTATTAATCCTTTGGGCAAGCCTTGGGGTGGGAGAGCTCTTTGATAAAATTGAATTGATGAGACAAAGCTTACCTTTTACTAATATTACGGGGATCTAATGGAGAAAATATTTATTGCAGCGTTGGCCTTTATATCTGTTGGTATATTTTCTTTTTGGCGTCACAGGACCGCAAAGCTATTTAACTTTTTTCTATTCTGGTTTTTTTGTTTTTTTGTGCTTCTCTCCTTTGATCTATTTATGGAGGCCATTGTATTTGAGTGGCTTAAATGGAACGGCACTGACAAAAATGACTGGTTTTTCATTCTCTGGTGGGGAGGAGTGATCACTTGGTTTCTTTGGGGCGCCAGGCAACTGCTGCAAAAAATTTCAGACTAAGTCGAATTAGATTGACTTTACATTTTTCCTTATTTAGACTTAGTCTAAATTAGACTAAATCCAAATACGAGGAAATTTTATGTTAAATAACATGTTAAGACCATTATGCTCTGTAGTGCTAATGGCAACTTTTGTTACTGGTGGATTGCATGCACAGGGCTCACCAGATAATGATTACTGGTGGCCTAATAGATTAAATCTAGATCCACTAAGAATGAATAATCCAAGTGCTAATCCATTGGCAGAGGATTTTGACTATGCAGATGCATTCAATGCACTTGATCTTGATGAGGTAAAGCAAGACCTAATCGATGTGATGACAACATCACAAGATTGGTGGCCAGCTGACTACGGTCATTACGGTCCTTTTTTCATTAGAATGGCATGGCATAGCGCTGGTACGTATCGCGTATCAGATGGAAGGGGCGGATCAGACGGAGGCTATCAAAGATTTGCTCCCCTAAATAGCTGGCCTGATAACGCCAACCTGGACAAGGCGCAAAGGTTACTATGGCCAGTAAAAGCAAAATATGGTGATAGCATCTCATGGGCTGATCTGATGATTCTTGCAGGAACTGTCGCCATGGAGTCGATGGGTTTTGAGACTTTTGGTTTTGCCGGAGGCAGAACCGATGCCTGGATCCCTGATGATGTGTACTGGGGGCCCGAAGGAGAGTGGCTTGCAGATGAGAGACATGGCGAAGGACGTCAACTTGCGAGAACTCTTGGTGCCACACAAATGGGCTTAATTTACGTTAACCCAGTTGGACCTAACGGAAATCCGGATCCCTTAGCTGCTGCACATGATATCCGAACTACTTTTGGAAGAATGGCTATGAACGATGAGGAGACGGTTGCATTGATCGCAGGTGGTCATACTTTTGGTAAAGCTCATGGTGCTGCAAACGCGGCCGAGTGCGTGGGTGTTGAGCCAGAGGGCGGAGATATTGAGCAACAAGGCTTTGGATGGTCTAACATTTGTGGTACAGGTAATGGTGCAGATACGATAACCAGCGGCCTTGAAGGGGCTTGGACAGTAAACCCTGCTGCATGGACCTATAACTACCTTCAAAATCTATACGCCTTTGATTGGGTTCAAACCACAACACCAAGTGGCGCTATTCAATGGGTACCGAGTGACGAGAGCGCTTCTAATTTAGTGCCGGATGCTTTCGATCCAAACGTAAGACATGCTCCAATCATGTTTACAACCGACCTTTCCTTGAGAGAGGATCCTGCTTACAGAGAGATTACATCTCGATGGCTGCAAAATCCTCTGGAGTTTGAAGACGCATTTGCAAGAGCCTGGTTTAAACTCACGCATAGAGACTTAGGGCCCAGAGCAAGATACCTCGGATCCATGAGTCCAAGCGAAGTATTGATTTGGCAGGATCCAGTTCCAAGCGTTGATCACGAGCTTGTTTCAACAGCTGACCAAGAATTGCTCAAAGAGAATATTTTAGCGACTGGCATCGATACTGCTGATTTAATTAGAACCGCCTGGGCATCAGCTTCCACTTATAGAGGTACTGATATGAGGGGAGGTGCTAATGGAGCGCGTATTAATCTTGCCCCCCAAAATACTTGGGAAGTAAATGAGCCTGCAGCGCTTGCTGGAGTGCTTGATGCCCTGACTGAGGTTCAAGAGAGCTTTAATGCAAATTCAGATGATGGAGTCCAAGTATCGCTTGCTGACGTGATTGTTCTTGCGGGCAATGCTGCGATTGAGCATGCTGTTTTGATGGCAGGACACTCGGTCTCTATTCCATTTCATCCTGGTAGAACTGATGCGACTCAAGACATGACCGATGCAAATGCATTTGCCGTGCTTGAGCCTACATCAGATCCTTTTAGAAACTATCATCAGTCTGATAATCCTGTTTCACCGGTCAACGCTATGATTGAAAAAGCAGCTTTATTGGATCTGAACATCCCTGAGATGGTCGCTTTAGTTGGTGGCTTGAGAGTTCTTGGGGCTAATTATAACGACAGTCAGCATGGAGTTTTTACAGATAATCCAGGCGTATTTTCAAATGATTATTTTGTAAACCTTGTTGATATGTCTACTGTATGGAGCGCCTCATCAGACGAGCAAGGTATCTATGTAGGGTCTGATCGGGATAACGGTGCTATGAAGTGGACTGCAACTCCAGTCGATCTTATTTTTGGATCAAATACCGAGCTGAGGGCTGTTGCTGAGTACTATGCTGTAAACGATGGAGAGGTGAAATTACTCACAGACTTTGTTGAGGCATGGAATAAGGTAATGAATGCTGACAGGTTTGATTTATAAATTTTAAATTCAAATGAAACATTAAGGGCGGCCTATGGCCGCCCTTTTTTTATTCATAACGATGAATGATATGATTAGTAGTGCATGAGACCTTTTGTACTTTTTGATCCTATTCATCTTGCTACGCTAGCTGTAACTTTTATCATTATTATTGTTGCAACGTACTGGATTAAACATTTAGATGGGCATCGTCTTGAGCATGCCAGGGTATCACTGGGCGTCTTATTGCTTGTACATTTATTTATGCAGCTTTTTAATAGTTTTAGCTATGGATTACCTTGGCAAGAATCTATTCCCTTGCATATGTGCGACCTTTCTAAGTTGACCATTGCGCTTTTTCTCTTAGGCTATGGAAAAAAATTCTTTTTCTGCGGTCTTTTTTGGGGAAGCATTCCAGCCATCATGGCCTTACTTACGCCTGCATTACCATTCACATTTCCCGATGCGGAATTTATAAATTTTTATTATGGCCATGGACTGATCATTCTTGGTGTCAGTGTTTCTGTGTTCGCACTTAATCAATCACCCACCTTTAGTGATTTTTTATGGTTGGTTCAAGTAACCTTAGCTTTGGCAGTCATTTTATTTTTTATCAACCATCTTTTAGGTGAGGGAGCTAACTTTTGGTATTTAAAAGATAAACCACCTGGCGATACCATTATGAATTATTTTCCTGATGCACCCTTTCATCTGATAGGGTTAATTCCAGTCGCAATATTTGCGTTCTTCTTGACCTACTTGCCCTTCTTGATAAAGGGGCAATCTCGATAGGCTGAGGTATCCATGATTAGATTCTTTATTTTTCTTGGCTTATTTTTTACTTTGGATCCTCTTTGGTCGCAGGCCATCATTAACATAGAAAACCTAAGACGGGATGGTGAAATTGGAACATTTCTCTCATCATCGTTCTCTTATTCGCAAAGCTCAGGCAATGAGGAAAGAGAGAGCTATTTGCTATCTCTTGACCTAAATATAAACAGTCAAGCAAGGCAATTTTTATTTGTCGCTAACCAGTCCAAGCGAATGCGACGGGAGACAGTTGAGGATGAGATGTCCTTTCTTCATTTAAGAGGCACTTTCCCAATCACGCTAGAAAATATGGATCTGGAGGTTTTCATTCAAAGATCTGAGAATCCCTTTCAGAGGTATCAAAATCGCTATCTCACTGGGCTTGGCTTTCGATTGGCAATGACAGACGAATTAAGATTTGGTTCCTCCCTATTTATGGAGGAAGAAAATAGCATTTTAGGCGTAAATAAAAAGACCAATAGGGCAAACTTTTACCTGAGGAATGCACATCATTTGAATGACATCGCTTCATTGAATTACAGTTTTTTCTTCCAACCGTCGATCAATGATTACACCCAGGATTACAAGTCATCATTCATCATGGGCTTGGACTTTGATATATCGGAGCGATTTACCATTGCCATAGAATTTAGTCATGCCTATGATGAGGATCCCCCTGATAATGCATTTAAAAAAGATCAAAGCCTAATTACAATGTTCAGATATAACTTTATAAACTAAACTATGCCGTTTGTTTTATTTGGAACTCAGCACCTAATCACTCTGATTGTAAGTTTTTTAATCATTGGGTTGGTTCCCTATATCGCCTCTAAGAAGTCAGCTGAAGAAAAACATATTTTCGCGGTATCCATTGGTGTTCTTTTATTGGTGCATGAGGTCATGCAGGTTTTTCATGCGTTTTCCTTCGGTTTAGCATGGTATGAGTCCTTACCTTTTCATATGTGTGACCTTTCTGCGACTAGCATTGCTATTTATCTCATTTACAGGAAGCCCTTGTTCTTTAATATTGCTTTCTTTTGGGGGAGCGGGGGTGCACTGATAGCCATGATCACACCCGATCTATCGCTGGGCTTCCCCGATGGACTCTATGTACCATTTTTCTATGGACATGCGATGACTCTTTTAGGTATTGTCTTTGGTCTAAGTTGCCTTAAAGTGAGGCCTTTTTTTAGAGATTATATTTTAGTGACTTCTCTGACTGCTGTCAGCGCTGTCTTTATCTATGTCATCAATTTAATGCTGGGATCAAATTTTTGGTATTTAAATCGAAAGCCTCAGGTAGCGACGGTACTGGATTTTTTCCCTGACCCGCCGATACACTTATTGATCCTGGTTCCACTAGTCATTGCTGTTTTTTTTATAACCTATGTACCCTTTTTAATTCTTGATCGAACAAAATCTTAACCTAGGCATTGATTATGAGGAGATCGTTGAGAGTGAGATTATCATCCTCAAGAATGCAAATACCACAATCGCATTTGTACGTTATAACGAAATTGCTGAGGTTGAGTATATATTTGTCAGTTCGCCTTTTAGAAGGAAGGGAATTGCTACCTACCTCATAAAAAAAGTTGAGCAACTGACTAATCATAAGGCAGTGCCACAGGACCCCATTAGCCCTCTTGGAAAAAAATTTTTCAAGTTAAGTTGATATAATGTCTCCAAAATAGGGGTGAAATTATGAGACTAGTATTTTTAATTCTTTGTTTTATGTCCATTGGCTTGAATGCCCAAAATTTGAGCCATCAGATACATGAAATATATCAATCTGAGCTAACCGATACATTTGAATTCTTCCATAGCAATGCCGAGCTATCTTTGATGGAGCATAGTACCTCAGCTAGGCTCGCTGAAGAGCTACGAGAAAGAGGTTTCGATGTAGCAGAGGGAATCGGAGGAACGGGATTGATTGCTATCTTAGAAAATGGCAACGGACCCATGGTTATGGTCAGGGCCGATATGGATGGCCTGCCCATACAAGAGGCTACCGGACTCTCTTATGCATCGACGAATAAGCAGATAGACCCTGATGGTAATGAGGTATTTGTCATGCATGCTTGTGGACATGATATTCACATGAGCAGCTTAATAGGTACCGCATCATTCATGAGCGCTAACAGAGGCCAATGGCAAGGTACGCTTATGCTGGTGGGCCAACCTGCAGAGGAGAGGGTTCTGGGTGCGAGAAATATGATGGCTGAAAATATTTGGGACGATTATGGAGTGCCCGACTACGCCTTGGCCCTGCATGTCTCTGCTGAGACACCTTCAGGGCAATTATTCGTGACAAATGCCTCACCCTATAGTGGCGCAGATACGATTGATATTATAGTCCATGGTATTGGCTCCCACGGTGCTACACCGCACCAGGGGATTGATCCTATTGTACTCGGGAGTCAAATCGTGATTGCTTTACAAAGCATTATCAGTCGAGATCTTGCACCCCGCGAGTCTGGAGTGATTACCGTTGGCAGTTTTCATGGCGGAACTAAACATAATATTATCCCAGACGAGGCAAGGCTCCAGCTCACTGTCAGAAATGATAGCTTTGAGACCAGAGCAACGCTCCTTGAGGGTATTG
>JAURFX010000102.1 GCA_030834065.1 Gammaproteobacteria bacterium | reverse complement strand
TTTCAAATCTAGATTTAGACTCAGATCCCTCTCTCAGATTAGCAAAATATATTTTTGACTCAGTTATTCTCTCCCAATCCTTAAGCCCAAGTGTAAATTCAAGAAAAGTAATGAGACAATTAATAAATCTTAGCAAGGAATTCTGAGTCATGAGCGAAATCAAAATAGGTGTAAATATCGATCACGTCGCTACCCTGAGGCAACAGAGATTCACAGAATATCCCGATCCACTCACCACGGCCATACTCCTTGAGCAAGTAGGTGTGGATAGTATTACGATTCATTTGAGAGAGGATAGGAGGCATATTCAAGATGAAGATGCCAAGCAACTAAAAAAGTTATTAAGAGTCCCTTTAAATTTTGAAATGGCAGCTACACAGGAAATGATTGAATTTGCTAAAGAGCTAGCCCCAAAGTATTGTTGTATTGTTCCTGAGAAAAGGGAGGAGCTTACCACTGAAGGTGGATTAAGCCTGAAAGATCCGAGCAACCTATTAATCGATGGTATTCATGCCCTATCTAAAAGTTCGCGGGTATCAATCTTTATTGACCCTGACCCAAGTGCCATTGAGACAGCAAAGCAGATCGGTGCAGATGCCATTGAGTTAAATACTGGAAAGTACGCTGATGCGATAAATCAGGATTCGATCGATCAAGAGCTTGATAAGATTAAAGAATCTGCTAGCTACGCTCGCGACTTAGGGCTCTCGGTTCACGCGGGTCATGGTCTAAATTACATTAATGTTAATCGAATCGCGAGTATTCATGCCATTGAGGAATTAAATATTGGACACGCAATCGTTGCAAGGGCAATTTATGACGGACTTGGCAGGGCATTCTTAAGTATGAAAGAAATTTGTTATGGGGCTAGGAATGATTAAGGGACTGGGTATAGATTTGCTAGACAGACGGCGAATAGATAAAGCCATTCAAAAATATAATGATCGGTTTGCAAGCCGTATCCTCTCGAAAAAGGAATTCCTTTTATACAAAGAAAGCTCAAACCAAGTGAGATACTTATCAAATTGTTATTGTGTCAAAGAAGCTGTTTCTAAGGCACTTGGCACAGGCATTGGCAAGATGCTCCGCTTTAATGATATGTCAATCCTTAGGGATGAAAAGGGTGCACCCCATGTAGAATTTAGTCAGAGCGTTGAGAAGTTTCTAAGTAAGAGAGAGATACACTCATGTCATATCTCTCTATCTGATGAAGAACCTTACGTCACGGCTGTAGCCATTTTGTTATGAGCAGGAGCTATCTCGTTTTTGATATTGAGACCATTCCAGATACATCGCTGGGAGCTAAATACTATAATCTCAAAGACCTCAGCGAAGAAGATATAGCGAAATTAATGTTTTTCAAACAAAGACAGGAAAGACAAACAGAATTTCTTCCCTTTGTATTCCATAAAATTGTCGCCATCTCAGTCTTAATCGCAAACGGAGAGGAGATTAAGGTGGTTAGCCTTGGGAAAGACATCCATGATGAAAGAGGGATGATCCAACAATTCTTTGATGGAATCAGTCATCATAAACCCACATTGGTCTCTTGGAATGGCAAAGGATTTGATATGCCTGTTATCTATTTACGCGCCATGCATCACAAGATTCAGGCCAGCTATTATTGGCAAGGTGATCAAAGTCGAGATTTTCAATTTAATAATTATGTTAATAGGTACCACGAGAGACATATCGATGTTATGGATGTGTTGGCAGGATTTCAAAATCAGGGTAGAGCTAGTTTGGATCATGTGTCGGTTCTTCTAGGATTTCCTGGGAAAATAGGGATAGACGGCAGCCAGGTTTGGAAAAAATATTCTGAGGGCGCCTACCAAGAAATTCGAGACTACTGTGATACCGATGTAATCTCTACCTATCTTGTAATGATTCACTTCCAGCATTTTAGAGGACTGATTAAAACTGACGAGCTAAAAAAATACGAGCTATCCTTGGAGCAATATCTTTCCAATAGCAAAAAAAACCATATGGAAAGCTACCTTGCTCACTGGAAAAAATAAGATTGATTAGCAAGGGTGATGTTCTAGAGCTTGTTGTTTCAGGGTATGACTTTGAGGGTCAAGGAATATCCTATGCTAATGATAGGAAGGTTAT
>JAURFX010000103.1 GCA_030834065.1 Gammaproteobacteria bacterium | reverse complement strand
AGAGATTAATATCAAATCCATCAGCGATCCCTTTTATTTCATTTTGATTTCTCGCAATTGAATCTACTCTATTCGTTCCTGAATACAATGATAGGCTTCCTGGGAAAATGAGTGAGATAGCCTCGCCCTCAATGATCTCATGCTGAAAAGCAAATGCATTGGACATGTAGGATTCGAGCATATCTACATCACTTTGATGGTTGGATTCCAGAAAAATGATATCCGCGAGCGCATAGCCGCCTGAATAAGTGGCTATAGCTGTTGCAGAGCCTACCAAATTCGCATCCTCTATATTAGGCTGAGAGATTAAATCTGTCATAAGCGCTTCCTGGCTGGCATGATCAAGATTTGAAACATCAATTGAAATTTCAGAGCTTGTATCAACTATTCTCTGATTTATAAGTCTTTCAAATCCATTCATCATATTGAGAATAAAAATCATCACCGCAATACCTATGATCGTGCTCAGGGCGGTCACCATACTTAAAAAACCATTGAATCCACTACCCCTTATAGTTAGGAGGTATCTTGCGGCTATGTATACCATTGATAAAAAACGCATGATTTGAAAATAATAACAACTTTAGGGAGAGATAGTCTTAAATTCAAAAACAAAATTATGCGATAATCCCCACCCTCAATGATGCAAAAGAATCTACATGTTGTTGCCTTTGACTACTCAAAAGCCATTGAGTGTCAAAAAATAATTGATAAGTCAGATAAGCCAGTCATCATTTGTCTTCCATCTGACCAGGATGCATTGATACTCCTCAAAGAATTAAAAGTATTAGTTAAAGATTTAGACATTGATTTTCTATCCAGCAATGGCAATCAACCTTATCAATTTAAGCCTAATAATTATGAAAATCAGCTATCAAGGGTTAGGTCCTTGGGAAAAATTTACCGAAAAAAGCTTCCAAAGGTTCTGTTGCTATCGATCGATAACTTATTTTATCGATTCCCTCCCAAGGAGGAATTCATTGATGAGACACTTAGCATTCAAATTGGAGATGAAAGTTATGATGAAATTATCAACTACCTCTTTAAATACGAATTCTTAAGGGTCAATACTGTCACCAATGTGGGTGAATTTTCAATGAGAGGCTCGATTATTGACTTTTTTTCATCAGCTCATAATTCACCTCTAAGGATTAACTTTGATGATCAGCAGGTAGAAAAAATTACTCTCTTTGATATAGATTCACAATTAAGTACTCATGATCTAAGTAATTGTATAATCTCTCCATTCAAAGAATTCTTATTAAGTCATGAGCTGATCGATCGATTTAAGACAAACTTTCGAACTTATGTTGATACCGATCATAATGAGTCAACGATATATCAAAAAATTAGTATGGGATATGTTCCCATTGGTATTGAGCATTACTTGCCCCTATTTTTTGATCATACATTGAAATTAATGGACTTGATTGATGAGCCCTATCAGTGGATAACAATAGGAGAATTTGAAAATATCTATAAAAACTTCTCCAAGATAATCTATGAAAATTTTCAAAAACAAAATAATCAAGAACTACTAAAACCAGAATTACTTTACCAGCTTGAAGAAGATAGTAACTCTGCTATCTCCTCAAGATATTTAATTACTATTTCTTCTAATGTACCTGGTACAAAAGACAAGCAAATAGTAAAGGCAAACTCTCAGACGCTGCATCATATATATGACAGCAAGAGTTGGCTAAGCTCGCTTCTGAACTATCAGACTAGCAGTCAGTATAAGATAATTTTTTCCTCAAGCTCACCTGGTAAAAATCAAGTACTTGCCGACTTATTAAAATCACAAAATATAGATGCCCTTCTGAGCAAAGAAACTATTCCTGACATTAAGTTTCATGAATCAAAAATAATAATTTCATCTGGATACATCGATAAGGGGATCATCGATCATGAGCAAAAGATTATCTTTATACCAACTGAATTGGTCACTGATGCAATATCGAGTAGTTCTAAAAAGATACAAGATGTGGATGTCTCGAAATACTTTGCTCATTTAGAGCAGTTCACAAAAGATAGCCACGTGATCCATAAGCGT
>JAURFX010000076.1 GCA_030834065.1 Gammaproteobacteria bacterium | reverse complement strand
TAGGGCTAACTCATATAGGTTCTGAAGCTATTCTGCCATCTTTATAATATGGTGAAATAAAAAGCTGCTTTTAAAGCAGCTTTTTATTTCAATAGATATCAGAAATTTTTCCTTATTGTAATACCGAAGGTTCTCGGTTCTCTTGGGTAGGCGCTCATTTTCCCATCCTGAAGAGGAGTATCAAAAGCGGTTCCATACCAACCCTCATCAGTGATATTTCTTGCCCATAGCATAGCAGAAAAACTATTAGGTAAGTTTAATAAAGCCCTAACATTTAAGAAATCGGTAGAATCTTGTAGTGAGAATGGGTCGTTATTATTATTCATTATTTGATCAGAATAACTAATATACTCAGCACCAACTACTAAACCTAGATTTCCAATTCTAAACTCTTTAGAAATATCAAAGTTTAAGTAATTATCCGCTATATTGCCCACCCGATCTCCTGATCTTGAGCAAAATCCATTAGAAGAAAATTGAGCTGCTTCGACTAAATCGCCTGTGTGAAAAATATTAGAAATTTGGCAATTTCCACTCTCAAAATTATTAAACTCTGCATCCGTATATACATAACCTAGTTGGAGATCTAGCATATCAGCAGGAGACCACCAAGCCTCCAGCTCAAGGCCTTGAACATTCACTTTGCCAGCATTCTGCAGATTGAAAGCAGTCCCAGTAAATGTGTTGGTCTGAAGGTCATCAACCTCCATATCATATATAGTTGCATTTATTCTCAGGTTTTGGTCTGGGAAATCCCTTTTAATTCCTATTTCTATATTTGTTGTTTCTTCAGAACTAAAAACAGGGTTGAAACCAAAACCTATCCTGTCCGTATTTGTCCCTCCTGATTTATAGCCTGTGGCATAAGATAAGTAGAGAAGAGTGTTCTCATCTGATCTCCATGAGAGCCCGATATTTCCAGACAAGTTCTCATCATCCATATCGACATCTAAATTAGGTCTGGGGCAAAATCTGTCGGAAACTCCACAATTTGCCCAGCCAGGCTGAAATAACGCGTAAACAGCGGGAAGGTAGGGTGTTGGGTCCATTGATGCTAGGGTGGCATTATATGTCCCTCCTGTGCCATCTCCAGCAGGCGCTCCATTGGCTCGTGCAAGTTGCGCTCCTGCTATGCCAAGAGCAGCTCCAATTGCTGTTGTATTCACGTCAGATCGACTAGGAATACTTGGTGATTCAGAAAACACACTTGTCATGTCCTTGGACTCAGATGTGTATCTCAAGCCAAAATTTAACTCCAAAGAATCTGTAATATCAAAATCTATTCGACCAAAAATTGCGTTAGCTGAATGATCTTGATTACTGCTGTCATAGATCACACTGTTAGGTATGATTGGGGCTGCTGCTCCAGTGGTTGGGTAGCTGGTTCCATAGACAGCATTCACAGCTGCCCAAGTTTGTGCATCAGTGCTCATCAAAGCGCCAATAAGCTTAGGAGATGCTGCAGTCACGTAAGCCGGTAGTCTTGGTCCCAATGTTAGGTTGTCTCTTGACTTAAGGTCTTGACCATAAAAATATATACCAGCAAGGTAACTTAACCTTTTAGAGTCATCGCTGGTTATCCTGAATTCTTGCGACCACATTGACTGTTCAGCTATCTGATCCCTGCTAGCCAAATCTACATCAGTAAAGTCAGCATCGATTGCGTCATGAATATCAAATTTTCTGTAAGCGGTTATGGAGGTTAAGGTGTAATCAGTTATCTCGTGATTAATTTCAAGAGAAATACCGCTGTCAGTATTCTCAGACACAGGTAATGAGTTCAGAGAAAGTCTATGATTATCAAAAGAACCTGTTCTATATATAGTTCCACCTAGTGCGCTAAGGATAGCATCTGGTCCAGGTATTGCAGCTCCATTGTCAAACCTATTGGATGCAAATAGTCCATCTTTGAGAGTAAGGGCGGCGCAGCAGGTTTCATCTATTTCTGAGTAATCCAAGATTATTCTTGCAGATGTTCTCTCGTTAGGCTGATATAGGAATTGCTGCCTTAAACCGAATCTTGATCTGTCATTGAGCTCGCCCAACCCTACAGCATCAACCCACCCATCTCTGTAGCCTGTAAAAAAAGTAGTCCGTGCGGATATCTCAGGTGAAACATTCCAGTTTGATGCACCTTGAAAATTCGCAAGTGAATAATTACCAGCTGTAAATTGCAGATATGCATTTCTACTATCTTGTTCTGGAGCAATCGTTTTCAGAAGGAGCGCCCCCGATGCTGAATTTTTTCCAAAAAGAGTTCCCTGAGGTCCTCGTAGAACCTCTACTGCCTCGATATCAGCAAGCTGATTGAATAATGAAGCTTGCCGAGCTCGATATACGCCATCGACATACAAGCCTACTGATGATTCCAGTCCAAAATTTTGAGCCCCTGTCCCAATACCGCGAATTGAGAAATTACCGGTACCAGAGCTTTGATTTGTTCCAACAGTTAAATTTGGTACGGACCACATTAGCTCTTGCACATCGTTGATAGATTTATTCTGCAGGTCTTCACCGCTTACTATCGACTCAGAAATTGGAACATCTTGAAGATTCTCTTCTCTCAGCTGGCCTGAAACTACTATTTCTTCTAGAGTTTGGGAATTTGCGGATGCCGCAACTATAGATAAAGAAATTAATGAGACTATTTTGCTAAGTTTGGAACAAGAAAATCTATAATTCACGCTTTCAATAACTGCAAAAAATTTTTTTTCGTTCACAGGGGTTTCCTCAATATATAAGAGTCTTTTTTTCATTATATTAGTTACAAAAAATGCTTACAACTAGTTAATCATTGATATTACAATTCGTTACTAAACCTTTTTTGCTACAGATTCCATAATAGCTACTGAAGCATCCTCAGTTGCTGATGCTTCTGATGATAAATATGATATCTTTTTTAGATGAAGCAGTTCGCGCTCCAAAGCGTTGACTTCATCCCACATAATCGGAATTTCATCCAAAAGTGAAAGCACTTTGCTTTCAATAACTGCAATTTCTTCTTCAAGTGTTTTCAATTAAGCGTCTCATGAATAACTTCAAAAAATTTGGGAGCATTACTTTCGTTCATTCAACAGGCAAAGAATAGGAGCTTAATAGTTAATTTGAGCTTGCCACACCCTTGATAATAATCTCTGTAGGGAAATCGACAAGCACTAAACCCTGATCCTTATACAGTTGATAAAGTGCCTCTAAACCACTGAACTGATATGTATATCCACAATAGCTTGCAGTGTTTACTAGTAGAACAACTTTACCAGCTGTTTCAGCGCAGAGGTCTATTGTATTTCCGTAGTTTAGCAGGCCGATATCATGGTCTAACCAGTCGGCACATGCACTCAGCTGGTTCTGGGTAATTTCCTGAGCATGAGCGGTGATCGAGATGACTATGGGAAGAAGCAGAAAAAACCAAGTAAGGTCTGTACATAAGAATACCTAT
>JAURFX010000104.1 GCA_030834065.1 Gammaproteobacteria bacterium | reverse complement strand
TGTAACTGGATCCAGTACAGGCATTGGCTTTGAAACAGGTATAGAATTTTTAAATTTAGGCGCTCAAGTTATATTTCACGGTAACCAATCTATTGACACTTTAGAAGGTAGAATTCTAAAAAGAACAGAGAACAAGAATTATAAAATACTAAAGGCAGATTTTACTAAACTATCGCAAGTAGAAGAATTTATGAATGAGGCTATTAATAACTTAAGAGGCTTAGATATTTTAGTCAACAATGCTGGTACCATGGTGGGCAGATATCAATTAGACTCAATCACAGAAAAAGAATTTTTGAATATCTTTGATCTCAATGCAAAGTCAGCATATTTTGCTATTAAAGTTGCAAGTGAGGTTTTTAAAAAACAAAATTATGGATGTATCATTAATGTCTCTACTATTAGTGCAAGCACCGGAGGTAGCGCGGGCTCTAGTGTATATGCAGCATCAAAATCATTTGTTTCAGGTATAACAAGGTCTCTAGTATCTGAATTATCTCCTTACAATATTAGGGTTAATGCAATTTCCCCTGGAACAATCGCTACTAAATTCCATGAGCAATACTCCTCTCCAGAAAAATTAGAAGCGACTAGATTAAAAATTCCAATGAAAAGATTAGGGCAAGCCGCTGATTGTGTAGGGCCAATACTCTTCTTATCTTCAGATAAATTAAGTGGCTATATCACTGGTCAAATTATAGAAGTAAATGGAGGGCAGTTTATATCCTAAATGGCTAATATTTTATCAATCGGAGCTGGAGTGATGGGAACAGCTATTACCGTTCCCGCATCAATTAATGGTCATTCTATAACTTTAGTCGGAACACACCTAGATACCGAAATTATTAACTCAATTCAAAAGACAGGTATTCATCCTGTTTTAAAGGTAAAATTAGAAAATACGATTTCCAAACAAATTGATGACCTTCAACAGTCTGATTTTGATCAAGCAGATGTAATCGTAATTGGTGTGAGCTCTGCTGGTGTTAATTGGTTTATTGAATTACTCTCAAAATTTCAGGCAGATAATAAAAATTTTCTTATCATAACTAAAGGTTTATATGTAAACGACCAAAACACGATTGATATTCTTCCCAATAAGATTTTAAGGAGTATGCCTTATCATATTGATATCACTGCTGTAGCGGGACCTTGTAAAGCAATCGAGCTTGCTCAAAGATATATTACAAATATTTGTTTTATTAATCAAAACGCGCAAATAGCTAATGAGTTAGCTGGAATTTTTAAAAATGATTTTTATATCATTGAAGTATTATCGGATTTTATTGGTGGAGAGTTCTGTGCTGCGCTAAAAAATGTTTTTGCAATAATGGTGGGTTGTTCACAAACATGCTATAATCCTAATACTAAAATCTTTAATCCTGAGTCAGGTATTTTCTCTCACTGCATTCAAGAAATAGCGCAAATTGTAAAACTACATGAAGGCGATATTTTTTCCGCCTTTGGATTGCCAGGAATAGGCGATTTACACGTTACATCAGGTACAGGAAGAAATGGCACTTTGGGTAAATACTTAGGAGAGGGAAAAGTCTATTCAGAAATCATGGCTAAAGAGTTAAAGGGCCAGACGGTAGAGGGTGCACAACTTATCTTAGATTTACAATCCGCACTGAAAGAAAAATTTAACAATGGGTTTTTTAGCAAAGAACAACTACCTATCTTTTACGAATTAGTGCAATCTATCTCTGCGGACAAAAAGCTCCATATACCTTGGAACAAACTTTAGATATATTGTGGCAATGATAGAAAAAATAATTATAGGATCTGATCACTTAGGGCGCGAGTTAAAGGACTCACTTAAGGAACATTTAGAGTCAAAAGGCATAAAAGTAACAGATATCGGCGTTAATTCTGATGCGTCAGTTGACTATCCCGATGTAGGAAAAGAGCTATCAAAAAAGGTCCAGCAAAAAGAATTTGAACGCGGTATCTTAGTATGCGGGACCGGAGCCGGTATGGCTATTGTTGCAAATAAATTTGCAGGTGTTCGCGCTGTTTGCGTTAATGATGCTTATACGGCTGA
>JAURFX010000038.1 GCA_030834065.1 Gammaproteobacteria bacterium | reverse complement strand
GATAAAGAAAATGCTTGGGGCACTTGAGGAAACAGTTGTCGATGGCATCAAGACTAATATCCCTCTCCACCAAGAAATTTTTCAACACTATGCCTTTAAGAAGGGTGGTACCGATATCAATTACCTCGAAAATAGACTTGGCATTAAATAAAAAAGAGCATCCTGTTTGGATCGCCGGGCTCAAAATAGATGCCCTACATTTAAATTCAATCGAAACTATTTTAACCTTAGTCGGAGCTTATTCTTTTGATATTAGTAGCGCCGTCTACGAAACAGAAATCTTAGAGCCTGACTTAACTGAAGAGCCTATTTGGGAGTCTATTGAGCTTAAGGCCTTTTTTTTAGCCCCCATCTCAAAAAAGAAATTAGACGACTTATTGAAATCCTTTGGATTTTTAAATTTTCATCTTGAAATTAAAAAAACTAAATACTCTCAAGCAACTCAAAGTATTGAGGCCCAAGAGATTGATAATATACTCACGATTCTTCCTTATGATTCACAATATAAATCAATGACCCCATTCTCCATTTTCCTCAATCAGGGCCTTGCATTTGGGACAGGCAAGCATCCAACGACTAGGCTTATGCTATCTCAATTATGTAAGCATTCATTTAAGGGCAAAACAGTTACAGATTTTGGCTGTGGATCTGGAATCTTAGGTATTGCATCCCTTGCTATGGGTGCTAAATTTTGTAGATTTATCGACAACGATCCTCAAGCATTGGCAGTCACAAAAAAAAATCTAGCAGTGAATCAAATGTCTGAAAAGGCAGAGGTCAGTCATATAAATAATATTTTACTCAAACCCTCAGATGTTATTTTTATCAATATCATAGCAAACACAATTATCGAGCTATCTGCAACGATCATGAAATTGATCAAGCCTAAAGGAGATTTGTATGTCTCTGGCATTTTAGAGGATCAAACAGGAATAATTATCGATACTTTCATTAATCTAAGGCTAGAGGAAAGAGCCAACCTTCATGGATGGACTGCCCTAAAATTTAGTAATGTTTAAGATTGGCCCTCATGAGTTTAAAAGTGGGATATTTCTTGCTCCCATGTCAGGCATTACTGATAAGCCCTTTAGGTTAATTTGCCAAAAATACGGAGCAGAATTAGCACCCATGGAAATGGTTATAGGTGACGCTAAATTATGGCAATCAAAAAAAACTTTAAGCCGCTTAAATTTTGATCAACAGAATAATAATATTAAGGTAATTCAGCTTGTGGGTCATGATGAGCACTTAATGTCAGAAGCTGCCTATCAAGCACAAGAAATGGGGGCAAATATTATAGATATCAATTTAGGTTGCCCCGCAAAAAAAGTATGTGGAAATTATGCTGGTTCTGCACTTCTAGCATTTCCTGCTAAGATAAAAAAGATCTTTGAGGCGATTCAAAATAAAATTTCAATCCCCCTCACTGTCAAAATACGCACCGGATCCACTCGCGAAGATAACACTGCATTAGATGTCTTAAAGATTGCAGAAGATTTTGGTCTTAGTGCAATGACTATTCACGGTAGATCTAGGGAATGTAAATTTAAAGGTTCAGCAGAATACCACACCATTCGTAAGGTAAAGCAAGTAGCCAGGATACCAATCATTGCCAATGGCGATATTGATTCACAAGAAAAGGCAAGAAAAGTTAAAGAATTTACCGGCGCAGATGGCATCATGATCGGCAGAGCGGCGCTTGGCAATCCTTGGATATTTTCAGAAATCACTTGCAATGAAACAAAAGTAGATAAAAACAGCAACGCTATTTATGCTAACATTCGAAGTCATATTAAAGGCATATATGCCCTGTATGGAAAAGATAGAGGAGTCAAAATTTCAAGGAAACACTTGTGCTGGTATATTGATAACGGTTACTTATCAGCTCAGAAGAAACCTATCTTGCTATCAACTGAATGCTATAAAAGACAACTTGAACTTATCAGCTGTTAAGTGAAATGAAAAAACGTGCATTAATAAGTGTGTCAGATAAATCAAATCTAGTTGATTTTGCGCAAAGCCTTATCGAGCATGATTTTGAAATAATATCCTCAGGTGGGACAGCCCATTTTCTAATTGAGAATGGTATCGAAGTTACTCCAATCGAACAAATTACTGAATTCCCAGAGATTATGGGCGGAAGAGTTAAAACTCTGCACCCAAAAATACATGGGGGCATACTGGCGCGAAAAAATATTGATGAAGAAATTGCAAAGAAATTAGCAATCCAGCTTATTGATATCGTCGTCGTTAATTTATATCCATTCAAACAAACAATTGCAAACCCAGCAGTTACGCTTAATGAGGCGGTTGAACAAATCGACATTGGCGGTCCAGCGATGGTCAGGGCAGCAGCTAAAAACTTTGAGAGAGTCCTTACTGTGGTTGATCCATCAGACTACGAAGAAGTCACTGGAATGCTTAATCAGTCCTATGACATGAAAAAATATTTAGCTTTTTCAGTTAAAGCCTTTAGGCATACCTCTGCCTATGATGAGACAATTGCAAATTACTTAATGAATGATATCCAGAAAGGCAGGCAAAGCTCTCGTAAAACACTCCAGCTTGAGCCCGTCTTAAAATGTAATTATGGTGAAAATCCTCACCAAGAAGGTTCCTATTTTAATAATAAATATGAAGAAGAAGTGCCTATTTTTTCGCAAGGCCTCATCCAGGGCAAACCACTTTCCTATAATAATTTAGCCGATGCCGATGCTGCACTCCGTTGCCTTAAAGAATTTAATGAGCCTACATGTGTCATTGTAAAACATGCAAATCCATCAGGAGTGGCAAGCACCAAAACAGTGATGCAATCGTATCAGTTAGCCTATGAGGCAGATTCGACTTCAGCTTTTGGAGGAATTATTGCATTAAACGATACGGTAACTAAAGAACTGGCTGACCAAATAATTAATCAGCAATTTTTTGAAATTATACTAGCACCTAAATTTGAAAAAGATGCATTGCAAAGCTTTTCTCAAAAACCTAAAGCAAGGGTGATTGAGTTTGGGCCTTTTGATAACCTCCAAATACCGACAGAAGACTACAAGCGAATCATTGGAGGCTTTCTTGTTCAAGATACTGATCTATCCTCAATCGATAGATCTGCGATGAAAGTTGTCACGAATAAATATCCTAATGATAGCCAATTAAATGATTTAGTATTCGCTTGGAAAGTCTGCAAGCATGTAAAAAGCAATGCAATTGTCATTGCTGAAAATCTAAGAACAACTGGGATTGGCGCCGGCCAGATGAGTCGAATCATGAGCACAAAAATTGCGGCCTCACAAACAAAGCTATTAAATCAAGAATTTAGTTCGCTAATACTCGCATCTGATGCGTTCTTTCCATTCCCAGACAATGTTGAAATTGCATATGAAAATAATATCAAAGCAATAATTCAGCCAGGTGGCTCAATTAAGGATCATGAAGTCATTCAAAAGGCTAACGAGCTGGGGATCATCATGATATTTACAGGAGTGAGAAATTTTAAACATTAAATGAATATTCTTTTAATAGGATCCGGCGGAAGGGAGCATGCTCTAGCATGGAAATTACAACAATCCCGCTTTATTGAGAATATATATGTTGCTCCGGGAAATGCTGGAACCGCATTGGAACATAAATGTAAAAATATTCCTATTGATGCGCTTGAGCTTGAGAGACTTGGAGAATTTGCACAGCAAAAAAATGTTGAGCTAGTTATAGTTGGGCCAGAAGATCCTCTGGTTATGGGGATTAGAGATCATTTCGATACCCTAAACATTAAGTGTTTTGGTCCCAGTGCCAAAGCAGCTCAACTTGAGGGATCTAAAGCATTTGCAAAGGATTTTATGAGCAAGTATAAAATCCCTACAGCGCGGTATGGAACTTTCAATGAATTAAATAATGCTGTTAACTATGTTAAGAAATCGCGTTTTCCTGTGGTTATCAAGGCTGATGGCTTAGCCGCAGGAAAGGGAGTACTGATCTGTCAAAACGAAGTTGAGGCCTTAACTGCTTTAGAAGAAATTTTAGAGGTTAAGAGATTTGGAAGTGCTGGAAATCAAGTGGTCATTGAAGAGTTTCTTGAGGGTGAAGAGCTAAGCTTTATTGCAATTGTCGTTAAAAATAAAATTTTTCCTCTTGCTTCATCTCAAGATCATAAGAGAAGAGATGATAATGACATGGGGCCCAATACAGGAGGTATGGGCGCCTACTCGCCCTCCCCGCTCCTTGATGATGATCTCAATAAAAGAATTATGGAAAAAATTATGGAGCCCACGGCACTTGGTCTAATAAAAGAAAAAGCAGACTTCCATGGTTTTTTATATGCTGGACTAATGATTGATAAACAAGGAGAGCCAAAAGTTCTTGAGTTTAATTGTCGAATGGGCGATCCAGAGACTCAGCCTATATTGATGCGTCTCAAGTCAGATTTGGCGCAGATACTCTTGAGCACATTTGAAGAAAATCCTGAGCCCGTAATTAAGTGGAGCCCTGATACAGCGCTAGGTGTTGTTATGGCTACCAAGAACTATCCTTATGACTATCCCAAAGGTCAGGCGATCTTAGGGCTAGAGAATACCTCAGATGATGCAAAAGTATTCCATGCTGGAACAAAGCTCATTGATAACGTAGTAGAAGCGCATGGCGGGCGTGTTCTCTGCGTCACAAGTTTAGGAGGCAATTTAAAAGAGGCACAGACTAAAGCTTACAAAGAAGCTCAAAAAATTAAATGGCAGGATTGTTTCTTTCGAAGCGATATCGGATCAAAAGGTTTAAAACATTAGCGCTTCAAGCTATCCAAGAACTGACTATTGGTTTTAGTATCTTTCATTTTATTCAATACCGTTTCAATTGCTTGGATTTCATCCATATCATGCAACACTTTGCGCAATATCCAAATTCTTTGAAGCTCAGCTTCAGGAATGAGTAAATCCTCTTTACGCGTGCCAGATCGGTTAATATTAATTGCTGGAAAAATTCTCTTTTCAGCTATCCTGCGATCTAAGTGTACCTCGGAGTTACCTGTACCCTTAAACTCCTCATAAATAACCTCATCCATTTTTGAGCCAGTATCGACCAGTGCGGTTGCAATAATCGTTAAACTTCCACCTTGCTCAATATTTCTCGCAGCACCAAAAAATCTTTTAGGTTTTTGAAGTGCTTGCGCATCCACACCGCCCGTAAGAACCTTTCCAGATGAGGGGGCAATAGTATTGTAAGCCCTTGCAAGACGGGTAATAGAATCTAATAGAATAACCACATCCTTTTTATGCTCTGTTAAACGCTTAGCTTTCTCAATTGCCATCTCTGCGACTTGAACATGACGTGAGGCAGGCTCATCAAAGGTACTTGATAAAACCTCGCCTCTTACTGTCCTCTCCATCTCGGTGACCTCCTCAGGTCGCTCATCTATCAAAAGTACAATCAGTTCTGAATCTGGAGAGTTTTTAGCTATAGATGTCGCAATATTTTGCAATAACATAGTTTTTCCCGCTTTAGGTGGTGACACCAACAAGGCACGTTGTCCCTTGCCAATAGGCGCCATCATATCAATGATCCTAGCAGTAAGGTCTTCAGTTGAGCCATTACCCTGCTCCAGTGTAAATTTTTCTTGAGGAAATAATGGAGTAAGGTTCTCAAAGAGAATCTTATTCTTTGCTTCCTCAGGAGAGCCATCATTGATCTCAGCAACTTTTAAGAGTGCAAAGTACCTCTCACCTTCTCTCGGTGGTCTTATCAAACCAGAGATCTTATCTCCAGTTCTAAGGCCAAACCTTCTTATCTGTCCTGGTGAGACATAGATATCATCAGGGCCTGCAAGGTAGCTTCCCTCAGGTGACCTTAAAAATCCAAAACCATCTTGCAGCGTTTCAAGTACCCCCACTCCAACGATACTCTCCCCTTCCTCGGCTTGTTGCTTGAGGATTGAAAAAATAATATCTTGTTTTCTATTACGAGCCGCATCTTCAATTCCCAGTGATTGCGCCAATTCAATTAAATCACCGACAGGGCGCTGCTTTAGCTCAGATAAATTCATAGCATTCTCAAGGAGTTTGAGCTCCTCTGGAGTAATAATGGCTACTTCTTCATCATTATAATCATCACCAATAGGCCTTCTTCGTCTTGGAGGACGTCGATTTGAATCTCTATATCTATTATTTCTTGGTTTGGTTGGAGTATTCATACATTCCTATATAGTTAACTATGTGAGTCTATAAATTCTTCTAATTGAGATTTGGAGAGAGCGCCAACTTTCTGTCCAACGACATTGCCATCTTTAAATAATAGTAATGAAGGAATGCTTCTAATAGCATACTCAACGGCTAAATTTTGATTTTCATCAATATTGACTTTGGCTACGGTGAGGTCCTCTCTTTCGGCAGCCAGCGCCTCAAGAACCGGCGCAATCATTTTACACGGTCCGCACCACTCAGCCCAAAAGTCTACTAAAACATAATTACTGGCTTGTTTAACCTGTTCATCAAAACTATCTGATGAAACATTAATTACACGTATAGCTGTCAAAAATTACTCCTTTAAAATTAAACGGGATTTATAAGAAAGTCAGAATTCAATTAAATGAAATATAATTGATTTACATATTTCATCGTTAATTAAAGTAATTTGCAAGTTTTTTTATATCCAATGCAACATCTCACTAACAGACATCAGCGACAGTGGGTCATCATTTTTGTTGGGCGTTTGACTGGTATCTGGTCTGGTTACGGTAATGCACTGGCCAATTCCAAAATTTCTGGCAGTTTCAATCACATGTTCATTATCATCAATTAATATACAGTCTTCTTTATTTTGAGGCAAAAATTTTAAAAGCTCTCTCCAATAATGAATGCTTTCTTTTGGATATCCAAAGCTGTGAGAACTGAATATTTCATTAAAATATTTATCGATTTTAGTTTTTTCAAATTTTACTTTGAGAATGTCTGGGTGTGCATTGGTAACAAGATAAAGATGAACAGGCAAAAGTGATAAACTTTCAAGTAAATCAGTCGCACCCTCATGAACACATATTTTTGCATCATGCTTTTGGGTTAATTCAAAAATATTAAGTCTAAATTTTTTAGACCAATAATCGATGCAGTACCAGTTCAGTGTACCACGCACATTATAATAGGCCTGCTGAATTTCCTGGTTCACCAAATCAATAGGTTTTTTAGACCTCAGTGACAGCTCAGTAGGTATGACATGATTCCAAAATTGGTTATCAAATTTTTGATCCAGAAGGGTTCCATCAAGGTCAAATAATAAACTTTTGTTATTGATTTCTAGCTTCATAAGACTTGCCAAGCTTTAATCCTAATAAGCCCCATAGCAAAGCAATGAAAGCACCAATTATACCAATAACAGAAAATACAAGACCAAGACCTTCGGTTAACGCAGTAAAGAACCATGCAGTAACGGTATCACCGCCACGATAAACCACAACGTCAATAACAGGTTTTGCTTTATAGCGCTCCTCTTGACTGACCTCAGTAAAAAGCATTTCTCTAGCGGGTCTGGTAATAGCATAATTGCCTGCTCGCCTTGCGACCTGAAGAGCTAGAAGAACAGTAATAATAGGTGCAAATGCAAGAATGATGATCCCAAAAGCTACAAAGAAAGGTAATAAAGCCAAAGTAATTCCAACACCAAATTTACTTGCAATTCTGCCAGTAGCAAAAAAGGCAATAGCAAAAGTTAATATGTTGACAAGCAAGTCAATGCTTCCCAATATCTGTGTTCGCTCGGCACGCTCATATCCCCTTAAGATTTCTGTCTGCTCAAAATAAATAAAGGTACTTATCATGGTATAGAGCAGAATAAAGGCACCTATACCCAAGAGGTAGGGATTAGCGATAAAGGATTTAAATCCATCAATAGGATTTCCCTTTAAATGAAAAATATTTTTATCTCCCACTTGGTCTTTATTTTCAAGTTTACTTTCTTTAAGGGAGTCAAGTTTTGAGATAATAGGGAATGTTATAAATAACAGAATTGATGCAATAAATGTTAATTGAGAGCTACTTAGAAAGCTTGCAAGAAAAGTAGGCAATAAGGGACCCGCCAAAGCTCCTGCACTGGCACCCGAGGCTATGATAGCGAAGAGTCTTTTTGCCTGAGTTTTATTAAAAATATCAGACATATAACTCCAAAATACGGAAAGATGAAACATAGAAAAAAAGCTGACCCAAATGTAGAAGAATTTATTAATCCACTGAATCTCAATACCTAAAATCTCAATAAGGTAAAGTGATACGAAGCTTAGGCCAAAAAAAATATAAACTCCTGGTACTACATGCTTGAATCTAATTTTTGAAATGATCCATCCATAAATGAAAACTGCAATGACACTAATAAAAAAGTTCAATGTCCATAGAAAACTAATTTCAGAGTCTGTCCAGTCACTTGCCATAGCGTCTCTGACAGGTCTTAAAATATAGTAAGAAGCCATAAGCAAAAAAACAAAACTAAAGGCTAAGAGCGTTGCACTCATCTCCTCTTTTTTGATATCAGATATTCTTTGAATTAAGCTTTGCAAATTGACCCCCCATGTAAATAATCAGCGTGATAATCAAGCCTGACAAGAAACCCCCAATATGTGCAGCAAAAGCGACGCCACCTCCGCTATCCTGAAACAATGAACTGACTAATTGAATTATAAACCACGCACCTAAAACAATAACAGCAGATAAACGAGCAGTTTGTACAAAATAAAAAATTGGAATGATCACTGTAATTTTGGCCTTAGGATAAAGAACAAGGTACGCACCAAGAACCCCAGAGATTGCTCCACTTGCCCCAATCATGGGTATTTCAGACTCTAAGTTGATATAAGCCTGTAAAAAGGCCGCACCCACCCCACAAATAACATAAAAAAAAATGTAGCCTAGGGATCCAAAGTAGTTTTCAATATTATCCCCAAAGACCCATAGATACATCATATTACCAATGAGGTGCATCCATCCTCCGTGGAGAAACATAGAGCTTAGTATGGTCAATTCTGGAGGAATTAGCTGCAGATAGGTTGGCAGGCTCATCTCACCAAAAAAAATAACCGGTATAAAACCAAAACTATAAATGAGCTCTATACCTTTTTGGTCGCCTAGTATTTTTTGGTAAAGAAAAATAAGTATGCAGCTTAGTATGATCGATACATTCACCACAGCAAAACGTTTGCTAGGATTTTCATCATGAATAGGAATCATTAAATTCCGAGGAAAAGTTTTGCCTTATTAAACAGTTTTTCCTTAAAAGATTGGGATTTTGTCAGCTTAGTAAGATAAATATCAAAGCGATCTTTAGCATTTGCTAGGTAGTCATCGCTAGTAATGATCTCATCGATCAGCCCAAGTTCAATCGCACGTGCACCATACCAATATTCTCCTGTTGATACGCTATCAATATCTAGATCAGGTCGATACTTAACAATCTGATCTTTAAATAAAGCATGGATGTCTTCAATTTCCTCTTTTAATTTTTCTCGGCCCTCCTCTGTGTTTTTACCGAACATCGTGAGTGTCCTTTTATGTTTGCCTGCGGTGACCTGTTCAAAATCAATCCCTCGCTCTTCAAGCCAACGATTAAAATTTGGGAGTTGTGCTATCACACCAATGGATCCGATAATCGCAAAGGGTGCAGCAAGAATTTTATCGGCAACACAAGCCATCAGGTAGCCTCCACTGGCTGCCACTTTATCAACCAGCACTGTCAGAGGGATACCCCTATCTTTAAAACGTAATAATTGCGAGGCTGCCAAGCCATGCTCGTGAACCGCCCCACCAGGATTTTCAAGTCGCACAGCTACCTCATCTCCTTTCTCGATGAGCGAGAGAATAAGAGAGATCTCCTCTCTTAACGCCTGAGTTTGCGTTGCTGAAATATCACCCTTAAAGTCTAATAGCCAAAGTTTTGGTTTTTCTTGAGCAGTATTTTTCTTATCTTTTTTTAATTCCTTTTTAAGTGCTTTTTGTTTTTTCTTATCGTAAATTTCTAATTTAAACTTTTGTTCTCTTCTTTTCTCTTCATCATTAATATGAGTGAGTTTGAGCCCAGAATCCTCAGATTTCTTTTTGCCTAAGGAGATTAAGCTTGCAAAAGTCATGGCAATGACAAGACCCACCACAACGACTTTAATGATAAAAATAACCAATCCAATGAGCGCTTCAATCATTATGAGTTCCTGTTAATCCAACATTATTTTTATTAAATACCTGATCGGCCCTGTAGCTTGATCTTACCAATGGGCCCGCTACCACTTCCATGAAACCAAAATCGAGACCGATATCTCTTAATACCCTAAATGATTCTGGCGAAACATAACGATCGATGGGCAAGTGAAATTTTGTAGGTTGTAAATACTGACCTAAGGTCACAATGTCTACATTGGCCTTCTTTAAGTCTCTAAAGGTCTCTATAATTTCATCATCCGTTTCACCAATGCCAACCATGATACTTGTCTTAGTAATAATGGTTTCTGAGTATAGTTTCGCATACTCGAGAAGCTTGAGCGTTTGCTCGTAGCCAGCTCTCTTATCCCTAACAACATGGGTCAATCTTTTCACGGTCTCAATATTTTGAGCAAACACATCGACTCCTGCATCGATCAGCTGTTCAACCGCCTGCTGATCGCCTGCAAAATCTGGGGTTAAGGCCTCTACAGTCACATGAGGACACATATCTTTAATGGCTCGAATCGTATCTGCGTAATGTTTAGCACCGCCGTCATCAAGATCATCACGATCCACTGAGGTTAAAACAATATAATTTAGATCCATGAGACTGACAGACTTCGCCGTTTTAATGGGCTCCTCTAAATCTAACCAGCCCTTAGGATTTCCCGTGTCTACAGCACAGAAACGACAAGCCCTGGTACATACATCACCCATCAGCATAATGGTTGCAGTCCCATGTGACCAACATTCTCCAATATTTGGGCACATCGACTCCTCACAGACCGTTGCGAGATCATGATCTTTCACCGTTTTTTTTACTCTAAGATAACCAGAGCCACTGGGTAATGGGACCTTAAGCCAGCTTGGTTTCGGTAAGCGTGCATCAGAGTCTAGGGCTCTCGATTTTTGACCATTCTTAATAGCACTAAACCCTTTGGGAGATTGGTATTTTTCTCCAGTTGCTATCACGTCTATGCCCTTAAACTTTTTCATTGAACAATTATCTCATGGATTAAATACTGATATAAAATCAAAGTCCCCCATAGGAAACTTTGACTGTCATATAATAATTGTAAATGAATAAAAATTTATACGGTTTTCTCTTTTTTTTGTTGCTGACTTGGAATATTAGCGCCCAAACCAATGAGGAATGGGCAATGCTAGACAGTCGTATTGAAGAGGCAACAGAGAGACTCATGCCCATAATAAGTGAAAATGAATTTAGAATTTTCGCAAGAAGGTACCTACAAATAAAAAACCGCTTTGATCGTGAAGGTATGACCGATGCGATTTCAAATGAAATCACGGAACTTACGTCTGACCTTTTGGCTCAAATCAACGAAGATGAAGAGCTATTAAGCTATTTTCCAGAAATTGCAAATGCCAGAGAAAAGGCTATAGAGGCTCAGGCTGAGATATATGCAAGCGAGGGTCTGCAACGTGCCGACCAAGGGCTATCAACGCTTAGAAGAATTCAAGTCAGCTCAAATCCTAATGATCGTCAATTATTTGTAAATCAAACCGTTGAAAATTATCTCAATGTAGAGCTGCAAGCAATTATTCAAAATAATTTAGGCACGGCTATTTCACTGCTTAATCGCGCTCGATCTTCGGGGGTGCAAATATTAAGTGCAG
>JAURFX010000092.1 GCA_030834065.1 Gammaproteobacteria bacterium | reverse complement strand
GTATGGCGCTAGCTAATGAGGATAATTTATTAACTTCAATTAAATCTGCAAGTAACGGATACCCCTTAAGAGGCCAACTCAAGATTTCAAATCTAGCTAATGAAGTATCAATAAATCCAGGAATTCCTTCCTCAGGGGAAATCTGGATCGAGCCAAGAATAGCAGATGTTCTGGAAGTTGATTTAGGTGATGAATTGTCTGTGGGGAATAAAACATTTGTAATCTCAGGATTTATTCAAGATATTCCTGATAGAAATTCAACCTTCGTAGGTTTTTATCCAGTGGCAATAGCCAATGTCTCTGATTTAGACGATATGGGTGTTATCCAAACCGGAAGTAGGGTGGTTTATAGATATTTATTTTCCGGAGCTGTTGCAGACCTTGAGGCATTTAAAGAAGATCTTGGGAAGCTTCCTGCTGAGATCTGGTTGCAAGAAGCAGATAATGTTGGAGAAGATATTGGAGAGGCATTCGATGATTCTGTAGCTTATTTTAGTCTAGCGAGTCTATTCACAATTTTAATTTCCCTCATCTCCTCTATGCTTGCTGTTAGAAGGTATGCGATAAGAAGTTTATTAAAAACTTCTCTGATGAAAGTCTTTGGAGCCTCTAAGAGCTTTATTTTTGGGCACCAAATTATGCAGTTAAGTCTTATTGTCTTAATTGCAACGTGTATAGGTTTATTTTTTGGCTATAACTTACATGCACTTTTAATTTCTACCCTTCAGGAATTAATAAATACTGATTTACCACCTCCATCCTGGAATCCAGTAATCATTGGATTTATCACATCGATATTTATCGTTTTTGGAACTATCACACCTTATCTTAGAATTCTTGGTAATGCAGAGCCCATCAGAGTGCTTAGAAATGATTACTCACTAAATATCTCAGCCAATTTACCCAATTATCTCTTTACGGCAGCATGTCTTTTTATATTTCTAGCTATAGTGTTCCAAAACTTAAAGCTTATTGTTTACTTATCAGCCACTATAATTTTTGTAACTGCAGTTTTATATGCCATAGGCAGGTTATTAATTTACTTTCTTTCCCTTTTTAATTTATCCAGTGGTGTAGGTTGGAAGCTGGGTTTAAAAAATATTGTACACAGAGGAAAGGATAGTATTTTGCAAATTATTATTTTTGGGCTATCTCTCTTATTTTTAATTGTGCTAGCTGAAACCAGAACCGATTTAGTAGATTCTTGGAACAAATCATTGGATGAAGATACTCCCAACTATTTTCTATTTAATATTCAAGAATATGATTTAGCTGATATCAAGGATTACTTTGCAGATAGATCGCAACCTGAACCACTTTTTACCCCATTAATCAGGGGGAGGTTAATAGAGGCTTATCGCCAGACTACTGATACTGTTCAATCAGAAAATTTAATGGATCGAGAGGCAAATTTAACCTGGCAATCATCACTTCCAGAAAGCAATGTTATTACCGAAGGAGAGTGGTGGAGTGCTGATTCAACTAATCCAGAAGTATCAGTAGATCAAGAGCTTGCCTCTTCCATGAACTTAGAATTAGGAGATAAACTTACCTTTACTGCTGGAGGAACTAATTTCACAGTAACGATATCAAGTTTTCGTGAAATAGAATGGGAAAGCTTTTCTCCAAATTTCTTTTTTATCTTATCTCCCAGTGCTGGAAAAGATCTTCCCAGTTCCTATATAACAAGCATTAAAGTGGATACAAATTCAAATTTGATGGAAGATTTTATTTCATTCTTTCCGACCATTACCAGTATTGATTTAGGCGCAATCATTAATCAAGTTAAGAACACTATAAGTAGCGCTTCTTTAGCAGTTCAATATATTTTTCTTTTAACTATGATTGCAGGAGTATTAGCCTTGATCGCTTCTATTTATTCAACTAGAGATCAGCGAACAGAGGAAACTGCTATTTTGCATGCGATTGGAGCTAATCGCAGAATCATATTTTTTTCTGCAGCTGCAGAATTTTTTATCCTTGGGTTGTTAGCCGCTCTAACAGCAATAATTTTTGCAGTTGTTTTATCCTCAATTATCTTCTCACAATTTTTGGAGTTAACCTATTCACCTAATATTTTTATTTTAATAACGGCATTGCTTACAGGAGTAACTCTAATATTTTTAGCTGGGATTATTTCAATTATAAAAACCATTTATACATCACCAATGGTCGCCTTGAGAGATTAGAAAAATATCCTTAAAACCCTTATTTCTCTAGTGTTTTTGATATCAAGCTATAAAATATCATTTAGTTAAAGTTATGAAATTTAAAGACTTAGTAAACCCAGGTATTGATACCATTCAACCTTATGAGCCGGGAAGATCGCTTGATGAAGTAATTCAAGAATTTAATCTTTCAAAAGTTGTTAAATTGGCTAGCAATGAAAATAGTCTTGGGGCATCAACAAAAGCATTAGAAATAGTGCAATCTGCTAGAGATATACATTACTATCCTGATGGCGCCGGTGAATCACTAAAAAGAGTGATTGCTGAGCATGAAAATATAGATAGAGAGCAGATAATCCTGGGAAATGGATCTAATGAGATATTGGAGCTGGTTGCATCAGCTTTTTTAAATCCTGAAACAGAAGCCATTTTCTCAGAACATGCTTTTGTGGTTTATAAGTTAGCTTCAAAAATCCGTGGTTGTAAATTCCATGAAGTTCCTGCTAAGGATTTTGGGCATGATCT
>JAURFX010000063.1 GCA_030834065.1 Gammaproteobacteria bacterium | reverse complement strand
TTTGCTCTATTTCATTATATTCCTGGAGATTGAATTGCATTAATCCCTTGATGGGATCTATTTCAATCACCCCGCTGGGATTAATGATGTTTAAATGATCAATTTCTAATTTGCGATTAGCACTACACAAGACAATTTTGGGCCTAGAGTCGCTGATGAAATACTTAGTTTCTTCTAAAGTATACTGGTCGTTAATGGGAACATAAATAGCTCCCGTCATAATACAGGCGGCGTAAACAGCAAGACCATAGACGCTTTTTTCTAATTGAAATAAGACCCTATCGCCCTTTGCAACACCTAGGGATAATAAAAACTGAGATACTTTTTTGGATAAAGAAAAAAAATCTTGATAAGAAAGCAAAGACCCATCCTTATAAATTAAGAATGGGTCTTGATTGTGTAAATGTGGCTTGATTAAGTTATCAAAGAGGAGGGAATGCCCCATTTAAAAATTTTAAACTACTTCGACACTCAAGGTTTGAAGGCCATCAATAGTTCCTACTAGCTTGTCTCCTTTTACAATAGGACCAACACCAGCAGGTGTGCCCGTCATTATTAGGTCGCCGGCTGTAATATCATAAAATTTTGATAAAATAGCAATTTGCTCTGGGATTTTCCATAACATCATATCCAAATCACCATCTTGGCGAACTTCGTCATTTACTTTTAATTGAATGCTACCGCTCTCCATTTTTCCTACTTCGCTCATCGGTGTGAGACTTCCCATCGGAGCGGAGCGTTCAAATGCTTTTCCAATCTCCCATGGTCTTCCCATTTTCTTACAGACACCCTGAAGATCTCGACGGGTCATATCCAAACCAATACCAAATCCATAAATATGATCATAAGCATCTTCTTCTTTGATATTGGAGCCTCCTTTGTTTAATGCGACGACTAGCTCTAACTCATAGTGGACATCGCTGGACTCAGGCGGGTAAGGAAACTGGCCCGAAGTGTCAATATTATCAGTATTTTTTTGGAAAAAGAACGGTGGTTCTTTATCTGGGTCAAATCCCATTTCGATCGTATGGGCCGCATAGTTTCTGCCAATACAATAAACTCTTCTGACTGGAAAAAATTCATCGCTACCATGGATGGGGATGAGAGTTTTTTTTGGTTCAGGAATTACTAATTTCGTCATTTCTTCTTCTCCTTCAATTAACCTCTCTTAGAGGCATAATAATCAAAACGTTTTGCCAACATTGCTAACAATTCAGAAATTGTAAAAGCCAATGCAAACAAGACAAGTATTATCGCCCAAAAATGTGACATCAAAAATCTCGATGAATATAATTCAAACAAGGATCCAAAGCCAACAATAGAAATCAGGAGTTGACCAATGATGACACCTTTGACGGCTCTGATGAAACCAATTCTAATTCCACCAATTATTTCAGGTAAGGCTGCCCAAAAATAAATTTTTATAAAAGCGTCGATTGGGTTTGCACCAAACGAATTTGCCATATCCACTAAAGAGCGGTTGATTTGTTTTACGCCTGCTCTGGTATTTAAAATAATAATCCAAATAGCAAAGAGTGTAGTGACAATAATTATGGACTTTAAACCAAATCCAAACAAGACCATTAGGACAGGAACAAGTGCCGTCAGGGGTGCACTCATAAACATATTCACCCAAGGCAAAAACAACTCATCAACAAATCGATTTTTTCCCATAAAAATTCCTAAGGGAATTCCGATCACTAAGGCGTAGAACAAACCTCCAAAGAAGGCAACCGCAGTTTCACTCAATGCTCTCACGAATGCTTTAGAGTCATAAATATCGGCTAGTGTTACAAAAATCGATGATAAAGGGGGGAGGAAAAATGAAACTTCCATTCTTCCAAGTATCTCCCACACCAACCCCCAAAGAATAAGCGAGGTCATATTGGGAAGTTTAAATCCAAAAATTCTCATTTTACTCGACGTATGACCTTAGGGATTTCCAAATTTTTTCAACCGTATCTAAATACTCACTATCTTTTCGGATGCTATCTACATCTTTATTTTTAAAACTGGAAGGCTTAATAATTTCAGAAACACGACTAGGTCGAGGTAATAAAATAGCTACTTGATCCGAAACATAAACCGCCTCTTCGATTGAGTGAGTTACAAATATAAAGGTTTTGCTTTCCTCTTTGACGAGTTGTAATAAATCTTCTTGGAATTTTCTTCGCGTTTGCTCATCAACCGCAGAAAACGGCTCATCCATTAATAGAACCGGTGAGTCGACTGAAAGTGCTCGGGCGAGACCTACTCTTTGACGCATTCCTCCTGATAGTTCATGAGGATAACTATTCTCAAATCCATCTAGCCCTACCTCTTTGATATACTTTCGGGCGATATCTTCTCTTTCGGATTTAGCTACTTTTCTGAGCTCCAATCCAAAAGCAACATTCCTTAAAACTGAAGCCCAAGGCATTAAAGCAAAATCTTGAAAAACAAATGCCCGGTCAGGACCGGGCTCGGAGACTATTTGTCCATTAACATAAACTTCTCCTTGGTTTGGTTGTAAAAGACCAGCAATAATTTTTAATAAGGTAGTCTTTCCACAACCTGAAGGACCTAATAAGGATGTTAATTGTCCTTTGGGAAAATCAAGAGACATGTCTCTTAATGCTTCCACATCTCCATAATTTTTATAAATTCCTTTTACGCTAACTGCGTTTACATTGTCACTCATCAATTCACTCCTCTAAATTTAAGATACATAACCAAGGTCATTTCCAGCAAATAAACTTTTTTCTATTCGCTCTAAAACATTTAAAAATAAAACAGCCAAAACAATAATAGAAAATATAGCTGCGTACATACTTGGATAGTCGGCGGTCATTCGACTATATGAAATAATATCACCCACACCGGTTGGGGTAATTTTCAATTCTGCTAATATCGCTCCAATAAATCCAGCAGAAACACCTAATCGCAAACCTGCAAAAATAACAGGGGAGGCAGAAGGAATGATTATTTTAAGTATGACTTCACGCTCGGTGCTTAAATATGATTTTGCCATTTCTATTAATGATGAAGGAGTATTTTTCACTGCACCACTTGTATTTAAAACAATCACTGGCATTGCCATGATACAAACAACAAAAGTCTTGGAAGTAATGCCAATCCCATACGCCATGATGACGAGGGGGATTAGTGCCGCTAAAGGGGCTGATTGCATGATAATAAAAATTGGAGATACTAGCCAATCAAACTTTTCACTCAAGCCTACCCAAACACCAATGCCCACGCCTATAAATGTTGATATTAAAACGCCTGTAACTAAGGGTTTGAGCGTTTCCGCATAGGCCACAAAAATTTGTCCGCTAATCGTTAAGTTCCAAAGAGCACCCATGGACTCTAAAAAAGTTGGAAAAGCATAATTAATACCGGCTCTGGATGCCATTTCCCAAGACCCAAATATTAAGAGAGCTGAAAGAAGTTTTAGGGTTAAAGGTCTAGATATCATGGATTTACTCTTTCTAATTGGGGTGAATAAATTCACCCCAATAAAATGATTTATATTAGTTGCTTTGAAGTGGCTTTAAATACCAGAAATCCTCTATATTTAAAGTTGACATATCGCCTTCCAACTGACCTGCCTTAGAATACCATTCCATATCAGCAAGAGCAGCTTTTTCACCGCCGCCATTCACATCATAAAGACCGCCAGCAACAGCATCTGCATAGAAACCATCTAGCTCAGCTAGAACTTCTTCAGGAAGTTCCCCGATTGGGCCATCCGGATTGGTCTCTCTTCGAATGATTGTTGGATCATTAGCCATATCTCTGTAAACACTTAAAAGCGCACTGACAAAAATATTGACTGCATCTTCATTGGCTTTAATCCAATCAACGTTCGCAAATAATGCTTCGTCACTCGCATCCACATCAAACATAGGAAGAGTGTTAAACTGATCACCATGAGATGCCATGATCTTATTCTTGTTTGATAGATCAATAATAGTTGCTTGAGCTTGATTAGCTAAAAGAGCAGCAACACGGTTAGCAGATCCTGAAATATAAGATCTCTCACCAAATTTCATTCCTAATCTTTCTTCAATCACGTTAGCAATTGAGTCTGTTCCACCACCACGTGAGTGTAATAGAATTGGCTCACCATCAAGATCTTCTAACTTGTTGTAATCTTTTGTCGTTACAGGAAAGAACTTTAGTTTTGAAAGTTGGTAAATAATTCTAATAGGGGCTTTAGACTTTTGCATCGCAGAGTAAGGAGTACCAAAACCGATATCCATTTGTCCGCTTAAAATAGATTGAATAGCTAACTCTTCATCAGAAAAAGCAGTCCATTCATAGTCTAATCCGTTCGCTTTTGCTCTATCTAATGCTAAAAAGAATGCCGCAAGCTCATCAGATGGTGGCTCGGCAAGTGCAATTCTTATCGATTTAGCATAAGAAGAAGAAATAGTAACAGTCGTAAACATAAAAACTGCTACTAACATAGTTTTAATTAGTTTAATCATATTTCCTCCT
>JAURFX010000041.1 GCA_030834065.1 Gammaproteobacteria bacterium | reverse complement strand
TGACTTTGATGAAGAATCTGATCCCAGAGGACGTGTCGAGGGGGTAGACTTTAAGTTTGAGCATTATATTTTTGCTGTAAATCGCGAGGGATATATTACAGAAACCTTTGAGCAGTGGGATGATCTTTTCATTCGTCCTCATGATATTGAGATTAGCCCTTACGACCCTGAGAAGCATATCTGGATAGTTGATGCAGAGGGTCATGCGGTTCACAAGTTTACCAATGATATGAGTGAACTTGTTTTGACTTTGGGCGTTCCTGGAGAGCCTGGCGAGGATGATACTCATTTAAGGAGACCTACGTTCCTCGTATTTATGGATGAAAATACCATGTACCTGGCCGATGGTTACGATAACCAGCGAGTCATCAAATATGACATGGATGGCAATATTCTAGGCCAATGGGGCGAAACAGGTGAAAGGGGTGGAGAGACAAGGCCCAATCACTGGTATAATGTCCACGGCATTGCTGTTAACCCACTAACTAGAGAGGTCTTTGTCAATGACAGAGAAAATCTTAGGGTTCAAGTATTTGATGAAAATGGAAATTACTTGAGAGAGTGGGCTTTTGATGCAATTCAAAACCGAAGCTTGTCCCCTATGGACGTGCATAGCTTTATTGTTACTAGCGATCAAAAATTATGGGCCGCAGACCAAGGGACTCATAAAATTCTTGGTTATGACTTAGAGGGACATTTTTTGTACTCATGGGGAAGCTGGGGAGAATACCCTGGAGGCCTATGGGGCGTCCATGGAATCGTCACCGATACTGAGGGAAATTTTTATACTGCCTCTGTAAATAATGGTCGGATCCAAAAATTCAGACCTAGACAAGGAGCCAATCCAGACTTTTTAGTTGGAAACCCATGGCCTAGTGTTTGGTAATTAATTTTATAAGGAGAAAGTATGTTGAAGTACATTTTAATTCGATTCATTTCATTTGTTTCTCATGCAGTGTCTGCTGAGAGTGTTATAGAGTCGGATACAGGTGATGTGACTATCACCGAGATAGGGCATGCGAGTTTTAATATTGATTGGAATAATATCAGCATTTATGTAGACCCTGTTGGCGATGCTTATGCCACTATGCCAAGCCCAAACTTAATTTTAGTGACTGATGTCCATGGAGATCATTTTCAGCCTGACGTACTGCTTGAGCTTTTATCTCCAAGCACATTGATCATCGCTCCAAATGCCTTGTTTGGTGAACTCTTTAATACCTCAAGAAGCATCACTTATAATCTTCAGACTATAGCTAACGGAGAGGGCTTTAATGCATTTGGGGTATCAGTCGAGGCAATACCCATGTATAACCTGACCGAGGAGAGGCTCATGTATCATGACCCAGGAAGAGGCAATGGTTACGTTATCACTCTTGGTGATACCAGAATTTATGTCAGTGGAGATACCGAAGACATCCCTGAAATGAGAGCTTTACAGGATATTGATGCTGCCTTTATTTGTTTTAACCTTCCTTACACGATGACCGAGGATCAGGCGGCTAGTGCCGTAAACGAATTTAGACCAAATATTGTCTTCCCCTATCATTACAGAGGGAGCGATGTAGATTTATTTGAAAGCCTCATAGATGAAGGTATCGAGGTTAGAAAATTAGAAAACTGGTACTAACCCCAATGTTGCTAGAGAGGCTCTTACCAACTTTAATTGCTATGGGCCTCTTAGGCTGTGCTTCAGAAATCACAGTCATATCAAATGTTCCTACCCCGCTGATCGCACCGATGCCTTACCATGTGGCAGTGATTATAGATAATGATTTACAAGGGTTTCAGTACAATGAAAACATTGACGGACAGGCCAACTGGTCGATCACAGTAGGTCCTGCAGCTGCCGATTTAGTAAGAAATATTTTCATAGGTTTATTTGAAGAGGTCATCTTCATCAATAGTCAAGAAGACTCGGTTGACCTCAATCAAATTGATCTTATTGTTTATCCCCGTCTAAGTAGATTTGAGTTTGATGCACCCATTAGGGGGAATGATATTTTTGCTGAATCATGGTTGCAGTTTACGATTACAGCCTTTGATACCTCAGGAAATAATACCGGCGAGGCGCTAGTAACGGGTTACGGTAGGTCTGAGATTTTTAGAGATCGCGAGGGCTCTGTCAACGAAGCAACCCAGAGCGCGCTGAGAAACGCAGGTGTAAATATCATTGCAACCCTGCCAACCTCTCTCAAACTATAAATTTCTAGATATTGTAATTGCAAGTCTCTTAATTCATATGTCATCATTAAAGTGTGTTCACAAGCATTTATAAATACATTATTTTATTAGCAGTAATTTCATGCATGGCTGCATGCGGTGTTACTGCCAGAGTGGAACCCTTTATGGAGACTACGAGCAATCTCGAGCAAGGAGAAAGTATCGTCATTCTTGGAAGAAAGCACCAGGCAAATTACCAAACTGAGTCTTCCTTAGTGGATTGTATTTCTGGCAGACTGTCATCTGGAAGCAATGGCATTCCTATTTTTCCGTCGCGAAGATTTGAAAATGCCCTATTCCCATGGTTTGAGCCCTCTACAGCACCCCTTACTACACCAGAATTTGCTACGCTTCTTGAAAATGATTTGGTATTTGATCAGATAGCACAGACTGGTGTTAGGTATATTGTGTGGCTTGATGGCTCTACTGATAGAACTGATAGTGGTGGTACCATTAGCTGTTCTGCGGGACCTGGGGGAGCTGGCTGTGTTGGCTTGGCATGGTGGGAAGACGATGCGAGATATGATGCAACCGTGTGGGATATTAAGACCCTAGACTCTGCAGGAACGATTTATGTTGATTACACCGGTAGGTCTATGATCCCGGCACTCATTATCCCAATACCCCTGGTGGTTAGAACTCAGCAAGCTGCATGCGAGGGTCTTTCAGAACAATTAAGTACTTTTTTTGTTTCAAATCAATAATTTAAGTGAATTTCTTAACAGAAATTAAGATTTTATTTTTTGCACTTATGATTGGTATTTTAATTGTCCCTATGTGCATCTATCCCGTTGGTGTAATCATTATTGGGCCTTTCGAGGGAGGTGGGGTAAGACAGTTTTTTGGGTCTTATCTATCGGCAATTATGGAATTTAGATTGGGTGCACTTTTTTTGGCATTATCACCCTATCTACTTTGGTCATGCTATAGGGCTTATAATAAGTTAAATGCATAGACGATTACTCTTTTTTTCCTTTCTGATATTTAGCCCTCTTCTTACACAGGAGATGGAATCTTTTTTTGAGGAGCTCTATCCCCTCGAAATTCACTCAGACATAAGTAGCCGAATAGTAAGGATCACTGAGGGCCTTCATTACGAGAGGGTTGACATTGATAATTCACTCTCCTCTGAAATTTTAGATCGTTACTTAGACAATCTTGACGGTAGTCGGTATTACTTTCTATCCTCCGATGTCTCTTCCTTTTCTAAATTTCGATTTGAAATTGATAATCTATCAAGAAATGGTGACACCTCCCCAGCCTTTGAAATTTTTAACTTATACCAATCAAGGGTAAAAGATCGAATTGATTATGCTTTGTCACTTCTACAAAATGAAATTGATTTTTCTGAAGATGAATCATTTATCTTTGACCGAGAAAATTCTAATTGGCCTAGAAATATTAATGAGTCCAATGAGTTATGGCGAAAACGCGTAAAAAATGATGCCTTAAATTTATCTCTTATCGGTGAAACGTGGGATGAGATTAGGGAAACGCTAAGCTCAAGATATGAGCGTATAAGAGATGGCGCCCATGATGTCACTGAAGCTGAAATTTTTGAGCTCTATATCAACTCTATGATGAGATCTGTGGATCCCCATTCAACTTACTTCACGCCAAGAAATAGCGAAGAATATAGAATTCAAATGAGTCTCAGCTACCAGGGGATTGGGGCGACGTTGCAGTTGAATGAGGATATGGTGACTATTTCTGATATTACCCCGGGTGGTCCTGCATTTAGAAGTGGGTTGTTATTTATTCAAGATAAAATAATAGGTGTCTCACAGTCTATTGGTGATGACCCTATCGATGTTATAGGTTGGGATTTAGACGATGTGGTGCAGCTAATCAGAGGACCGATGGGGACTGATGTAACGCTTCATATTCTCAGAGCAGGATCCCTTCAAGGGGCTGCGCCCGATGTAATTACCATCACACGAGATGAAATCAAGCTAGAGGAACAAGCTGCAAAAAGTTCTATCTTGGAAATCAATCATTTAGATGCTGTCTTAAAAATTGGGGTCATAACCGTACCGAGTTTTTACCAGGATTTTGATGCGAGATCCGAGGGTGATGATGACTATACCAGCACCACTCGAGATGTTGCAAGGCTTGTGGATCAGCTTCAGCTTGATGGAATAGACGGTCTTGTCATTGACTTAAGAAACAATGGCGGTGGGCATCTCTCTGAGGCAACCTCATTAACAGGACTTTTTATAGATGAGGGTCCTATTGTACAAATCAAAGAAAGACGCGGGCCTGCTAATGTTTTAGGCGATCCGAGCAGAGGTGCAATTTATTCTGGTCCACTTGCTGTATTGGTTAACCGCTACAGCGCAAGTGCCTCAGAAATTTTTGCAGGAGCGATTCAAGATTACGGGAGAGGTATAGTTGTTGGTCAACAAACCTACGGCAAAGGAACAGTTCAAAATATGTTTAATTTGGATCAATTTTCTAACGATGATGACTACGGCCAACTGACCTTGACTATAGGAAAGTACTACCGTATTACTGGGGAAAGCACGCAACATAGAGGCGTAATGCCAGACATTACATTGCCCAGTGCCATTAATACTAGTGAAATTGGTGAAAGTAGTTCTACTGCAGCCCTGCCCTGGGATCAAATCCCTGGCACTCGATTTCGAAAATCTCAGGATTTGACTAATGTGATTTCAGTCTTGAGACAAAATCATAACCTGAGGATGTTGTCAGACTCTGATCTAGTCTATTTTCAAAGTAATGTGGATGCCTCTATCAATAACCAATCCCTATCAGAGATCACACTTAACAGAGATGAAAGGCAGCGTGATAGAGATGATCAGGATCAAGATAGACTCAATCGATTTAATCATTGGAGATCTATTAATGGTTACGAGCAGGTAGTATCTGTGGATCTTATTACACCCGATTTGATCCCTGACTTTAATCTAAATGAGACGGGAAAGATATTAGCTGATTTTATTAGTGCAACAAAAATTAATCTTAGGGCCAGCTTAGGTGACTACCCGCAAAGCTAAGGGCTAATCCTTCGTACGAGCTTTGTTTCAGAAAAAATACGGCTGGCTACTTCCTCGATGGACTGATGGGTTGTATCACTGTATGGTATGTGATTCTTTTGAAACAGTGTTAGAGCAGCTCTTGATTCAAAATTAACCTGCTGTTGAGATGAGTACTTTCCTTCGCCTCTCCTTGCAATCCTGATGTTTCTTAAACGCTCAGGCGAAATGCTTAATCCATATAGCTTCGACCTAAAAGGAGCAAGCGCTTTGGGGAGCTTTGATTCTTCTAAATCCTCCTCGGTCAGCGGATAATTAGAGGCAAAGATACCGTATCTGAGGGCCAAGAAAAGACAAGTCGGTGTTTTGCCAGACCTTGAGACGCCAACAAGGATAATGTCTGACTTATCATAGTCTGCCATTGCAACGCCGTCATCAGAGCTCAAAGCAAAATTAGTTGCGTCCATTCGAACCTCATATTCTTTAGAGTCTGCATCGGTATGGGATTTGATATTCTCATTTGAAGGCTTTACATTAAATTCAGCTGTCAGTGGCGCTAAAAATAAATCAAAAAGATCGAGTACCAAAAAATTTTGGGAGCTAATAATCTCGCGAATCTTTGGATTAATAATACTGACAAATACTACAGGTCTGTTTCCTGACTTTTTTTGCAAGTCATTGATATCATCAATAACTTTATTTACCTTTGAAATTGAGTCTATAAATGGCAGCGTAATTATGTTAGTTTTAACGCTAGGGTAAAGCCTTAAAAGGCTATTACCTAGGGTCTCCACAGTGATGCCCGTCTGGTCAGAAATATAAAAAACAGGACGAGAACTCATTAAAATATACCTTCTATTATGAATTTTAAATATGACTGATTTTACTATTAAATTAGAAAATTGCCGAATGTCTGATGTAGAGCATGTCGGAGGTAAGAATGCCTCACTTGGTGAGATGATCAGTCAGCTTCATGGATTAGGCGTTAAAGTGCCTGGGGGTTTTGCAACAACTGCGCATGCTTATCGACATTTCATAAGAAGCGGAGGAATTGAAGAGACCATTAATGAGAAACTTGAGGGTCTAGATGTTGAAAATATCTCTGAACTTACTAAAATCGGCGCTGAAATCAGGGAGCTCATTTTAAAGACCCCTTTCCCTGAAGAGTTAAACCAAGCGATTTTAAGTGAGCTAGCTATAATCGACCCTAATGATGAGACAAATTTTGCTGTCAGGTCATCAGCTACTGCAGAAGACCTCCCTGAAGCTTCATTTGCAGGACAACAAGAAACCCTATTAAACGTTAATGGAAAAGAAAAAATTATCCACGCAATTCATGAAGTTTTTGCATCTTTATTTAATGACCGAGCCATTGCCTACCGGGATCATAATAACTTTGAGCACTCACTGATTGCATTATCTGTAGGCATCCAAAAAATGGTACGTAGTGACCTAGCATCGAGCGGAGTGATGTTTACCTTGGATACTGAGTCAGGCTTTAGAGATCTAGTATTTATTACCTCTAGCTATGGACTGGGCGAGATGGTTGTTCAAGGAGCAGTCAATCCAGATGAGTTTTATGTTTTTAAGACTCTTATGGATAAAGCAGAGTTGCCTATCCTTAGAAAAAATCTGGGGAGCAAGAAAATTAAGATGGTATACAGCGATGTCCCAGAAGAGCGCGTCAAGACCATTGATGTTCTGCCTGAGGATCAAGGTAAATTCTCACTAAGCCACGATGAGATTCTTCAATTAACCAGGCAGGCACTAATTATCGAAAAACATTATGGCAGGCCGATGGATATTGAATGGGGTAAAGATGGTAAGGATGGTGAGCTTTATATCCTTCAAGCAAGACCCGAGACGGTCCAAAGTAGAGCTAAAAACATCACAACACGCTTTGCGCTCAAACAAACTGCAAGGGTATTAATCACGGGCAGAAGCATCGGACAAAAAATCGGCTCAGGTTTAGCCAAGGTCATTGAAAATGTTGCTGATATGTATTTAGTTGAGGATGGTGATGTTCTGGTCGCAGATATGACTGACCCTGACTGGGAGCCTGTCATGAAAAGAGCATCAGCAATTGTGACTAATCGTGGCGGGCGAACTTGCCATGCCGCCATTATTGCCAGAGAACTTGGCATTCCTGCGGTAGTAGGATGCGATAGCGCTACCGAGGTGATTAGAAATGGTCAAAAAGTGACGATATCGTGCGCTGAGGGGGATGAAGGAAAGGTCTATGAGGGACTATTAGATTACTCTGAAACAGAAAGCTCGCTTGAGAAACTTCCAGAAATTCCTGTAAAAATAATGATGAATGTTGGAAATCCTGACCGAGCATTTTCTTTTGCAGGTATTCCGAACGAAGGTGTTGGGCTTGCCAGATTAGAATTTATTATTAATCGAATGATTGGCGTGCATCCACAGGCCCTTCTTGACTATGATGACCTGCCTTCAAAATTACAATCAACAATTGATAGCTATACTGCTGGATATCATAGTCCGGTGGATTTCTATGTAAGTAAACTGGCAGAGGGTGTTGGAACGATTGCAGCAGCATTTTACCCAAAACCAGTCATCGTTCGCTTATCAGATTTTAAATCCAATGAGTATGCTAATTTGGTTGGCGGTGAAATCTACGAACCTGAAGAGGAAAATCCGATGCTTGGATTTAGGGGTGCCTCAAGGTATGTTGATAAAAATTTTAGGCCCTGTTTTGAACTTGAATGCAAAGCGATTCAAAGGGTTAGAAAGTCAATGGGATTATCTAATGTTCAAATCATGGTGCCTTTTGTAAGGACGTTAACTGAAGCTAAATCCGTTATTAATTTACTCAAAGATCAGGGTCTCGAGAGAGGTAAGGATGATCTAAAAGTGATTATGATGTGCGAATTACCTTGTAACGCTGTGCTAGCTAATGAGTTTCTCGAGCACTTTGATGGCATGTCAATCGGCTCAAATGACATGACGCAGCTTACCTTAGGGCTTGATCGGGATTCAGCAAAAATTGCTGATGCCTTCGATGAACGTGATCCAGCCGTAAAACATATGCTAGCTCTTGCGATATCAGCTTGTAACCGTCATCAAAAATACATTGGTATATGTGGTCAGGGACCTTCAGATCATATTGACTTAGCTGAATGGCTCGTCGAACAAAAAATTCAGAGCATGTCATTAAATCCGGATTCTGTAATCGATACCTGGCAAAGAATCGCTAGTCTAAATTCTTAATAAATAGTTTCTCTTTATAGAATCTCAATTCATTAATTGAGTCGTACACATCTGCTAAGGCAGTGTGATTAGGGTACTTTTTGTAAGCTTCGATTACCCTAGGCATCCATGCATTGCCTATGATTTTAACGCTAGTCACATCTAAATTTCGATAATGAAAATAATTTTCAAGTTCAGGCATATAATTTGCTAAAAACCTACGATCCTGACAAATTGAATTTCCGCACATGGGTGATTGCTTCGGATCGATATGTGACCTTAAAAATTCAAGAGTCAGTCTAGACGCATCTTCCTCGCTAATATCACTTTCCTTAACACGCTCAAGGAGTCCTGAATTTCCATGGTGGCTTTGATTCCATTCATTCATGCCTGAGAGCACTTCATCGGTCTGATGGATAGCTAAATTAGGTCCTTCAGCAATAATCGAAAGGTGTTTATCAGTAATTACAGTAGCGATCTCAATGATTTTATCAGTAGATGGATCAAGGCCTGTCATCTCTAGATCAAGCCAAATTAAGTGATCATTTGAATGCATAGGGAATCTATATTATCAGCTTTATTGGTAGCATGTTCTCATTTCTAATAAGATAGCACTATGCAAGGTAAAGTCATCATACGAGGTCTTAATGATTGTTGGGTCAAAACATTAAATGGAGATATACATAATGTCCTTTTACCGAATAAAAAACTCAGCCTACTAGTAGGTGATCAAGTAGATTTTAGCAATGATTCAGGTTCTTTAAAGGTTGTCAATGTTTACGAGCGGCAAACAGAAATTCTTAAAGCAAATGCCAATCTAGAACCAGAATTATTTGCAGTAAATATTACTCAACTGGCTATAGTCATAGCACCAAATCCAGCACCAGACTTTTTGCTGCTTGATTCATTTTTATGTGCAGCTGATAGAGCTGGCATATCAACACTTTTAATCATTAATAAATCAGATTTGGAAACACATGTTTCAGCCGAACTAGAAAGCTACCCAGTTGATAAGGTAATCCATATCTCTGTAAAATTTGATCAAAATATGAGCAAGCTCTTAGGTCTTCTTGACAATAAAGCCTCACTTTTGGTCGGCCAATCCGGTGTCGGAAAATCATCAATCCTAAATAAAATTATGGGTGTTGAAATACAAAAAATACGAGCCTTGAATAAAAACCAAGGAACGCATACTACATCTACCAGCTATCTTTACTCAATAGATCGCTCAAGTGACATTGTAGATACACCTGGTGTTAGAGGCTTTATTCCATATTTTAAAGAAAAGTCAGACATCTCATCTTCCTTTGCGGAGATTTTCACACATGCCAGTAGATGTAAATTTCCTAATTGCCTTCATGCTGATGAGCCTAATTGTGGAGTGAAGGATGCTATCGAAAAAAGTCAGATCCTACCCAGTCGGTATAAAAGTTATTTACATTTATTAGGTCTGTATTAAAAACTGCAAGCCAAAGGAAATAAATACAATTCCTAATGCTAAATTTATCTTCTTCTCATGTCTATTAAAGGCGAACCTTAAGCGATCCCTGGTAAGAAAATAACTTAAAAAGTAAAACCATATGAATGTAGCAATGACTAAGTAAATTCCATAAAGTATAAGCACATAGGCTGGTGTATGTATATCAATGACGATAGCAAAAAGAGATACAAAAAAAATGGTAGCCTTGACATTCATCCCATTGGTTAAGAATCCTATAAAAAAAATATTGCGAGACTTAGAATTTTGTTCTGCTACAGACGTTGTGGTTCCTTTCCCATAAGTAGACGCATAGAGACTGTTCAATCCTAAATAAATTAATACAGTTGCCCCTAGGTAGGAGGCATAAATAAAGTAACTTTGAAAATAACTTTGAATAAACTCCAGTCCTACAATGCAATAAAACATATGCAGAGAAATCCCAGAAGCGATGCCAAGAGCTGCTATTGCACCTGCTCTATGACCCTTGGTCAATGAAGTTTTTAATATAAGTGCAAAATCAG
>JAURFX010000013.1 GCA_030834065.1 Gammaproteobacteria bacterium | reverse complement strand
TTGCATATATTTCACCTTTTGGACTCTTAGGTAAATACAGAAAAACCCATATACCGGATGATCCAAAATATTATGAAAAATTTTATTTTGCTCCCGGAAACTTAGGTTACAAAGTATTTCCTTGTAAGGATGAATTGATCGGTACTCTTATATGTTGGGATCAATGGTTTCCTGAGGCTGCTCGGATCTCAGCGCTTTTAGGCGCCAAGGTTCTAGTTTATCCAACTGCCATTGGCTGGCATCCTGATGAAAAAGATGAAATTGGTAGCAAGCAGCTACATGCATGGTTGAATGTTCAGAGGGGGCATGCAATTGCCAATGGTGTTTTTGTAGTCACGGTTAATCGAATTGGATTTGAAGCGAATAGCTTGGGTGATGGGATTGAGTTTTGGGGTAATAGTTTCGTAGTCAACCCATATGGTGAGATAATGCATCAATCTCAAAGTGATATGGAGGATTATATTGTTATTGATTTAGATCTTGCAATATTAGAAGAATTTAGAAGTGGCTGGCCATTTTTTAGAGACCGCAGGGTAGACCTTTACTCTGAAATATTAAAATTAAGTTCGGATTAGTCCAAAGTATTGGTTAATAAGCCATCTAAGAGCTTGGGCTCAAACCATGTTGATTTTGGAGGCATAAGAAGTTCAGCATCTGCCACATCCATCAGCTGTCGCATGGAGGTTGGAAATAGAGTAAATCCTATGCCATTTGGCTTGCTGTTCGTGTAGTCTTCTACTCCTGATATGCCTCGAACACCTCCAACAAAATTTAATCTATTATCAGTTCTTGGATCCTCGACTTCAAATAGGGGGTTTAGTATCTCGGACTGTAAAATAGAAACATCGAGTAATTTAACTGGATCTTCAGGAAGGACAAAACTATTTTTAAGATTTAATTGATACCATTGATTTCCAGCATAAAGTCCCAGCATGTAGGGTTGATTGGGTTTGATGCCTTCTTTAATAGGTATGATTTCAAAATTCTTATTCAGTTTTTCCAGAATAGAGGTCAAATTAAATTCATGATCTAGATGGATGACACGGTTATAGTCAAAGATTTTCATTTCTGATTCAGGGAAAATGACCATTAAGAAGTTATCCACCCCTTGATAATTTCTAAGCTCAAACACTCTTGCTGCCGCTGCGGAGCGATGATGACCATCTGCTATATAGATTGCCTTATGGGATGAGAATTGGTCATAAATTCTTTGTACCATTGATTCTTCAGATAGTATCCAGATCTTATGATGAGTGTTATTAGGACCTCGACACTCAAGATCGGGGACTGAACTATTTACAGTCTGCTTAGTTATCTCCTTAAGGATTGCATCATCTTTATAAACTCCAAGCACTGGTCCGGTTTGTGCATTTAGATGATCGATATTATTAACTCTATCAAGTTCTTTTTCAGGTCGCGTCAGTTCATGTTTTCTAATTTTATTCTCTATATAACCCTTGATGGACCCAACGACACCAAAGCCATTTTGTACATGATTCAGGTGCGAAATTTGATAAATATAAAATGACTCTGTTTGTTCCTTAATTAGTTTCTTTTCTAGAATGAGTCTCTCAAGATTGCTACGCCCTTTTTCATAAACCTCCTTAAGATATGGATTGACCTTATTCTCAAAAGTCACCTCAGGACGGCTAACCGAAATAAACGAATCTCGATTATCTTCAAAAATTTGTCTCGCCTCTCTCTCATTGATCACATCATAGGGCGGTGCAACGACTTGCTGGCAAGATTCTCTGGTAGGACGCAGAGCTTTGAAAGGAGATATTAGATTTTTAGTCATTTTTTTTATGTATTAGAGTAAATTTATGGATGTATTCTATAATAATTCAACAAATTAATTATTAAATGCCCCAAAAAATTACAAAAAAAGAATTATTCGATTTGATTGGTCAAGAAATTGGCTGCTCAGAGTGGTTTCATATTAATCAGGACAGAATAAATAAATTTGGCGATGTCACAGAGGACCATCAGTACATCCATACTAATCCGGAAAAGGCAAAGAATTCACCATTTGGAGGAACAATTGCCCATGGCATGCTAACTTTGTCTATGATTGTTCATCTTTGTAATAAATTTGCACCTGACATTGATGGGCTCCAAATGGTCATTAATTATGGCTTCGATAAGATTAGATTTGTCACCCCTGTTAAGGTTGAAAAATCAATAAGGGCAAGAGCATTGCTTTTAGAAGCTAAAGAAATAAGGGGTAATATATTGGTCAAAACTAAAATTACCATTGAAATTGAGGGCGAGAAAAAACCAGCCTTAGTTGCTGAGTGGCTCACAATGCATGTAATCGCAAGTTCATTGGTTTGAAATTAAAATTTACAGATTTACTTTATTTTTTAGGGCTCTTATTTCTTTTACCGTGGATGTTATTAAGAGCGCTGGGAAATAAACCATCATTTTATTTAATGAAAAGAGCAATCTGTGAAGACATAGATTCAGAAATTTTTTTTTGGATTCATGGCGCATCCGTTGGTGAATTAAATGCTGCTACTTATTTAATTGAAAAAATTGAGAATGATTATCCTGATAAAAAAATATTGATATCATCCTTTTCTACTTCTGGCTATAGCTATGCCAAGCAAAAATTCAAAAATCACAAAACTATTCTTTTACCATTAGATTTTTCATTTATAACTAGAAAATATATCGAGAAAATTCAACCCAAGGCAGTTATGATCATTGAGCCAGATTTATGGCCAAACCTGATTAGAATTTTAAATCAGGAAAATATTCCAATATTTTTGTTAAATGCCCGTAGCCCAAATATTTCGATAAAAAATAAATTTCAATCTCTTCTTTACGGCGAAATGATTAATAAGTTTGAATATATCTTTACTCAGGATGAGGTTGAGCGAAACAAGTTCCTAAAGTTTAAACAAAATGAGAATTTTGTTATTACAACGGGAAATATGAAGTTTGATTTCCCAGATCAGGAGGTTTTAATTTCTCAAGAAGTATTGGATCTAAAACTAAGGGCGAGTAAAAATAAAAAAATAATTTGCTGTGGAAGTTTTCATGCTGGAGAAGAGTATCTTTTAATTAATGCATTAAAAAATATTGATGCTTTTTTCATATTGGTACCCAGATACCCGAAGGAGTCCGAGATAATCTTAAAAAATCTTGAGGCTAATAATATTAATGCCTCACTGATGTCAAGGAATGAAACATTAAGCGATGTAAAGGTCTTTATCTATGACAAAATGGGTGACCTGATATCCTTATATGGGATATCTGATATAGCTGTTGTTGGCGGATCATTCTTATATCGTGGCGTAGGAAGAGAGGGACATAATCTTATGGAACCAGCAAATCTTTCAAAGCCAGTAATTTTTGGTCCTTATTTAGGTATGTTTGAGCAATTTGCAATCCAGCTTATTCATCAACGAGGAGGTTTCAAAGTTTCAAGTGCAGAGGAGTTTTATGATGCACTGAGTAACCTCATTATTGATGATCAGCTGCTAGAATTGACTGGTAAGAATGCCCAAAAGCTAATCGAAACGAATCGAGGGGCTACACAAAATAATCTATCTTATATAATGAATGCACTATAATAGTGTAGATTAATTAAAGCTTTTCTAAAATCTGTAGACTAATAATTTGAAAAAAATTGTAAAAGTTGGAAATATTAATTGTGGTGAAGATCAGCTCTTTATCATAAGTGGTCCTTGCGTAATAGAAGAAGAAGGTTTGATGCTTCAAACTGCGGAGAAGCTTAAGATAATTACTGAGAGACTCGGGGTACCGCTAATCTTTAAATCTTCATTTACTAAAGATAATCGAAGCTCACTTGATTATTATCAAGGCCCAGGAATTGATAAGGGACTTAAGATACTAGAGAAAATTAAAACCGAATTTGATTTACCCTTACTTACAGATATTCATTATCCAGATCAGGCACAAGCAGCATCTGAAGTTGTCGATATCATTCAAATTCCCGCCTACCTTTGCATGCAATCTGAGCTTGTGGTCGCTGCTGCAAAGACTGATGCGGTCATCAATATTAAGCATGGGCAATTCTTGGCTCCTGAGAATATGGATAAACCTATCAAAAAAATTGAAAAGCAAGGAAATGATAAGATTTTAGTTACGGAGAGAGGATACACTTTTGGTTACAATGACCTCGTAGTTGATCCAAGAAGCTTCGCCTTGCTTAATAAATTGAATTATCCAGTTATCTTTGATGTTACTCATAGCATAAGAAGGTATGGAATTCCTAGCAAAGATCCGAAAGGAGGTAATAGAGAATTCTTACCAGTCTTGGCAAGATCAGGTATCGCTGCTGGAGTTGACGGATTATTTATTGAGGCGCATCCTAATCCACCCGAGGCATTATGTGATGCAGCTAGCCAGTTCTATCTTGATCAGCTAGAGCCTTTTCTAGCCTCAATGATTAAATTGCATAATCTTATTAAACAAGAATTTAATGTTGAGGAGGAGCTTTGAAACTTTATTTAGACTCTGTAGATTTTAATGAAATTGAAAAGGCGCTTGAATTTGGATTTATCAGCGGCTTAACTACTACACCAACCTTTATGCATCGACAAGGCATAAAGGATATAGATGCTGCAATTGTAAAACTTTCTGGAATGGTCCCAGAGCTTCAAGTTGAGGCGTTGGGCGATACAGTTGATGAGATATTGAGTGAAGCAAATAGAATTTCTAAATTACCATTAAAGAAAGAAGTAGTTTTTAAGGTTCCGGTTTCAAATCATGGGGTCACAGCTTGCAAGAAACTTAGGGACCAGGGTCATAAGGTCAATGTGCATCTTATTTATACACTTAATCAAGCATACATGGCACTTGAAGCGGGGGCATCATTTATTTGTCCTCTGGCAGGTCGAATGCAAGACCAAGGTCATGATGTAATAAGGCTCTATGAGCAATGCGTCCATGTTATTTCAAAGTATAACTATGACTCACAAGTAATGTTTAGTTCTGTAAGGTATCCTGATCATATTAGACAAGCTCTTCTTGCTGGGGTACATGTGTGCACAATGCCCTTTAGTGTCATGACAAAACTATGTGATAACTCGCTTACAAATCTTGGGACAATGCAATTTAAGGAGCATACGGCGCTAATTACAATTCGTGCGGCCGAGGTCATGAGGAAAGCTAATCCCACATGTCAATCCAATGATAGGCTTAATAAAATTTTAGGTACCATGACTGATGCTGGAGTGGGTGCCATATCCATTGTTGATCAAAACGGCACATTGCAAGGAATCTTTACAGACGGTGACCTTAGAAGAGCCTTGCAGGAAAAAGGAAGTAAGGTTTTAGATGAAGAAATTATAAAGCTTTGCTCAAACAGAGCTCCCCTCACTTTGAAGTCAGATGCATTATTAGAGGAAGCAGTAGATTTATTTAAGACTCATAAAGTTGATAATCTTATAGTTATTGATGATCAAAAGCCAGTGGGTATTTTAGATATTCAAGATCTTATAAAGATGAATTTGTTACAAGCTGATTTGCTTTAATGGCAGAGATTATAAATCTCGATAAGCCAAAGAAGCCATTGCTGAGTAGGCTTAAAAGTATTTCAGCATTAATCTTTGATTGGGACGGAGTGTTTAATTCTGGATATAAAGGAGTTGATCATGCTAGCGGTTACTTTGAGCCAGATATTTTAGGTTTAAATATGCTTAGATTTAGCTTCTGGCTAAAAACACAAAGCATATTACCCGTTGTTATAATTTCTGGTGCAGAAAATCCAAACTCAAAAGTATTATCACAGCGCGAACATTTTAATTTTTTGCTTAATGGTGTTTTTAATAAAGGTAAGTCTCTTGAGGCTCTCTCTGAAATGCATGGTTTGGATGTAAGAAATGCTGCATTATTTTTTGATGACCTAAATGATTTGAGTATGCTGCCAAAGTGTGGCGTAACATCAATGATTGGAAGAGACGCCTCATCTGCCTCACAGAAAATTATCCATGAAAAATATAAGCTTGACTATATTTCGAATTTTGAAAGTGGTGGTTATGCTCTAAGAGAAATATTCGAAAGAATGTTAGATGATTTGGACATGTTAGAAAATATTATTGATCATCGTTCTGAGCTATCTGATGCCTATCTTGATTATATGAAAGACCGAGAAAAAATTAAATTAAAAGTAATCGTCTAATTAATCCTCAAGATATTTTTTAACATCAAGCGCAGCCATGCAACCAGATCCTGCTGAGGTTATTGCCTGTCTGTATATTGGATCTGACACATCCCCGGCTGCAAAAATACCTTTAATTGAAGTTGCAGTAGCAAAACCATGGTAGTTTACTTTGATGTAGTCGTTCTTCATATCAAGGAACTCTCTAAAAATGGCTGTATTGGGTTGATGTCCTATGGCAATAAAGAGACCGTTAACTAAAATTTGTTTTTCACCCTCATTGGTAGTTAATAGTAGAGATTGAATCTGGCGATTATCACCAATGACTTTTTTTAGATTGGCATTCCAAATAACTTCTACATTACCGTTGTCAACTTTATGCATTAATTTATCAATCATAATCTGCTCAGCTCTTAATTGATCCCTACGATGTATTAGAGTTACTTTTGAGCAAATATTTGATAGATAAAGTGCTTCTTCTACAGCAGTATTGCCACCGCCAATGACGGCAACCTCTTGATCTTTATAAAAAAAACCATCACAGGTAGCACAGGCAGATACACCTTTTCCCATGTACTCCTTCTCTGAGTCTAGGCCTAGGTATTTTGCAGATGCTCCCGTTGAGATAATAATCGAGTCTGCTGAGTACTCTCCAAAATCCCCAAATAAAGAGAAAGGTTTTTTTGAAAAATCTACTCGATTAACTTGATCTAGGATTATTTCAGTATCAAATCGCTCTGCATGAAGTTTCATTCTCTCCATTAATTCAGGACCTTGCACTCCATGAACATCAGCTGGCCAGTTATCGACATCGGTAGTTGTCATCATTTGGCCGCCAACTTCAATGCCGGAAATCAGACACGGAGATAGACCTGCTCTTGCAGCATAGATGGCTGCGGTGTAACCAGCGGGACCAGATCCTATGATTATTAGTTTCTTATGATTCATATGGTAGATGGAGTGCTATCTTGATTTCTTCATAGTATATAATGATAAAAAAAATATGGAACTAGAACCTATGCCTAATAAAATTCTTTTTACTTCTGAGTCTGTTTCAGAAGGTCATCCAGATAAACTTTGCGATCAAGTGTCCGATGCTATTTTAGATGCATATTTAGCTCAAGATCCAAATGCTCGAGTTGCATGTGAAACCTTGTCAAAAACGGGGAAAATTGTTGTCGCAGGCGAGATAACGGCTAATGCTGATGTCGATATTGAGTCAATCGTTAGAAGAACTGTTTGTGAAATTGGTTATGATAACGATGAAGTTGGCTTTAATGGTAACAATTGTAAGGTTCAAAATGAGCTTGGTGCACAATCACAAGATATTGCGATGGGTGTTGATAGGGACGAAGACGTCAATCAGGGAGCTGGAGATCAAGGCCTTATGTTTGGGTATGCATCGATGGAAACCGATGAATTTATGCCTGCTCCAATTTCATATTCTCATAAGCTAGTGAAGAAACAAGCTGAAGTTCGCAAAAATGGAAAGCTTAAATGGTTACGACCAGATGCAAAGAGCCAAGTAACTTTTAATTATGTTGATGGTGAGCCACGAAGTATTAATGCCGTTGTTTTATCTACTCAGCATGATCCAGAAGTTTCTAATGAGGAAATTTTTGAGGCGGTCATGGAAGAAATCATTAAACCTGTTCTGCCAGAACATTTAATTTCAAAACAAACTAAATTTCATATTAATCCCACTGGAAGGTTTGTGATAGGCGGTCCTGTTGGTGATTGTGGTTTAACCGGAAGAAAAATTATTGTTGATACTTATGGCGGCATGGCTCGTCATGGAGGCGGCGCTTTCTCTGGAAAAGACCCATCAAAAGTCGACCGTTCAGCTGCTTATGCTGCAAGATACGTAGCTAAAAATATCGTTGCTGCTGGACTAGCTTCAAGATGTGAAATTCAGCTCTCATATGCCATAGGAGTTGCAAAGCCTACTTCAATTTCTACCGTGACCTTCGGTACTGCCAAGATTGATGAGTCGAAAATTCAAGACATTGTAAATAATGAATTTGATCTAACGCCCTATGGAATTACAAAAATGCTCGACTTAAAGAGACCGATTTATCAGCAAACAGCTTCATACGGACATTTTGGTAGAACCGATGTTGCTTTTCCATGGGAGTCTTTAGATAAAGTAGATAAAATTAAAAATTATCTGTAACAATGAAAAATATTCTCGTATCAGGATCAATTGCTTATGACAATATCATGTCTTTTGATGGTGGTTTTAGTGATACCCTAGATGCAGATAAAGAGGTCATAAGTGCTGCTTTTCTAATTAAAGATTTAAAGAAAAATTTTGGTGGTTGCGCGGCGAATATTACATTTAACCTAAATCAATTAGGTATAAATCCTATTATGATGGGTGCGCTGGGTGCTGATCACCATGAATATACAGCAGAGTTGGATCGATTAAAGATATCGACAAAATATGTTCAGATTTTTAATGATGTATATTCGCCACAAGCATTTATAACATCAGACTCTAGAGGCAATCAGCTGACGAGTTTTTATCCAGGAGCAATGAACTTCGCGCATAGAATAAATTTTCCTAGTGAAGATATTGATTTAGCAATCATCTCTCCAGATGGGTATGAGTCGATGCAACAAAAAGTCATGCTCTGTGATCAAAAAAATATTCCATTTATTTTTGACCCTGGCCAAGGTATTGGAATGTTCTCCCCAGACGAGTTAAAAGAATTTTCAAAATGTGCCTCGATACTAGCGCTTAATGAATATGAATGGGAAATTTTTCAACAAAAAACTGGATTTAGCATTGATGATATAAAAAAGCTTGATACGCATTTGTTGATTACGCTTGGAGAGAAAGGTTCAATTTTTTATGCAAGGCACGAAAGCATTGTTACCCCAGCTATAGCTGGAGTAAATGTCATAGATCCTACTGGATGCGGAGATGCATTTAGAGCTGGCTTTCTTTACGGGTGGGCAAATGATTTATGCTGGTCCGATACATGCATGCTAGGGTCGATTATGGGAGGAATTGCTGTAGAATATAATGGCACACAAAATCACAGTATAGATTTTTTAAGGATTAATCAGTTGATTGAAAAACAATTTAACTCAGATTTTAGGATGTAACTATGAATGCACAAGTCGAGAAAATAAATATAAAAAAAAATGATTATGTAATAAAAGATATTGCACTTGCCGATTTTGGTCGAAAAGAGATTAAAATGGCAGAACATGAAATGCCAGGACTGATGGCTGTTCGTGAGAGATATAAGAATGAGCAACCGCTTAAAGGGGCACGGATCACCGGATCATTGCACATGACCATTCAAACAGCGGTATTAATTGAGACGCTCGAGAGCTTGGGTGCTCAAGTTCGATGGGCTACTTGTAATATATTTTCTACTCAAGATCATGCAGCTGCTGCAATCGCAGCTAATGGTACGCCGGTTTTTGCATACAAGGGCGAGACTTTAGAGGAATATTGGGAGTATGTAGATCGTATTATTGACTGGGGCAATGGTAAAGGACCGAACCTTATTCTTGATGACGGAGGTGATGCCACGCTATTTATTCATTTAGGCTTTCAAGCAGAAAATGATGCAACCATCCTTGATAAAACACCTGAAAGCGAAGAAGAAAGAATACTTCTGGCACAACTCAAGAAAGCGCTCGATAAAGACCCTGGAAGATTTCATAGAATCATTGGCGATATTAAGGGAGTCTCTGAAGAGACGACTACAGGTGTTCATAGGCTTTATCACATGTTTAAAGACGGCAAGCTTTTGTTTCCCGCCATTAATGTTAATGACTCTGTAACAAAATCAAAGTTTGACAATCTTTATGGCTGCCGTCACTCACTCGTTGATGGCATTATGAGAGCAACTGATGTTATGTTGTCGGGAAAGGTTGCCGTTGTTGCTGGATATGGTGACGTTGGTAAGGGTTCTTGTCAGTCACTGAGGTCTCAATCAGCAAGAGTCATAGTTACTGAAGTGGATCCAATATGTGCCCTTCAAGCCGCCATGGAAGGCTATGAGGTAAAAACTATGGAAGAGGCATTACCCGAGGCAGATATCTTTGTTACTGCTACCGGTTGCGTTGATGTGATTACTGAAGAGCATATGCTCAAAATGAAAAATCAGGCAATTGTTTGTAATATTGGTCATTTTGATAACGAAATACAAGTTGACGCTATGAAGAAGTATCCTTGGGAAGAAATTAAACCACAGGTAGATAAGATCACATTACCCTCAGGTAATGAAATTATATTGCTTGCAGAAGGACGACTTATAAATTTAGGATGTGCGACTGGCCATCCAAGCTTTGTAATGTCAAATAGCTTTACAAACCAGGTACTAGCACAAATTGATCTTTATCAGAATCCTAATAAGTATCAATTAGGTGTTCATACATTGCCTAAAGAGCTTGATGAGGATGTGGCAAGACTTCACTTAGAAAAGATTGGAGTAAAGCTAGAAAAGCTCACTGAAAAGCAGGCTAGCTATCTTGGTATTGACTCTAAAGGTCCATATAAGCCAGACCATTATAGGTATTAATCAATAGTGAATGCTAAGACGCCATATCTCTTTGGTGGTCTTGGTGGATCTTTTATAGTTGGACTTTTGCTGTTTTTTGCAGGACAGCCTTACGAAGTTTATATTACAGCATCTATCACATTACTATGTGCGTTCTGGTGGATAACTGAGGCAATCCCAGTTCCAGCAACTGGATTGGTTCCCCTTGCTATATTTCCGCTGTTAGGAGTATTGACGCCAACTCAGGTAGCCCAAGCCTATGGAAGCCCATTAATACTGTTATATATGGGCGGCTTTATTCTATCGACAGCTATGGAGAGAAGTGGCGCCCATAGAAGGATTGCTCTGAATATGGTCAATATTTTCAATGGAGGAGAAAAGTCTGTTGTGTTTGGGTTTATGTTAGCCTCTGCAACCCTAAGCATGTGGATCTCTAACACTGCAACTGGGCTTATGCTCTTACCAATTGCTTTGGCTGTTCTTGAAAGTACAGAATCTAAAGCTACCAAAGCTGCATTGCTCTTAGGGGTTGCTTATGCGTGTAATATTGGTGGTATGGGGACGCCTATTGGAACACCATCTAATCTTATTTTTATGCAGGTCTACACAGATGTAACAGGTGAGTCTATAACCTTTATTGATTGGATGGCTTGGGGAATACCTGCTTTAATCATTTTTCTTCCTTTAATGTATTTTTGGCTGACTCGGCAACTTAGTAACAGTAATAAGTTAAGTGTGCCTAATACAGGTAGTTGGAGAACCGAAGAAAAAAGAACGCTATGGGTATTTGCGCTTACTGCACTTGCATGGGTTACAAGACAAGAGCCGTTTGGTGGATGGAGCGAGCTTTTCAATATCCCCATGGCAAATGATGCAAGCGTAGCGATGGTTGGCGCTATTGCATTATTTTTAATTCCAAATGGCAAGGGAGAAAAACTTTTAGATTGGGAGACGGCTGCAAAAATACCTTGGGGTATTTTAATTTTATTCTCTGGAGGTATATGTATTGCTACAGCATTTGTTGAATCTGGAATTAGCATGATGATAGGAGAGATGCTTGCCTCATTAACCGGCATAAACCTCTATCTATTAATGCTTGCTATTTGCTTGGTAGTGACGTTCTTGACTGAGATGACCTCAAACACCGCAACATCTGCACTCTTAATGCCTATCTTATCTGCTGCTGCTATCGGAGCATTAATTGATCCTAGATTACTTATGGTTCCAGCAGTAATGAGTGCAAGTTGTGCATTTATGCTTCCGGTTGCAACTGGACCCAATGCGGTCGTCTATTCCTCGGGTCAAGTTAAGATAAGAAAAATGATGAGCGAAGGATTTGTACTAAACCTGATTGGTGCTGTTGTTATCTCTATCGTTTGCTTTCTCATTATTGCCTAAACATTTTTTTGTGCTAGACTAATTTTATTATCAAGAAGCACTAATATGTGCGCCAACCTGCCATTCACTCCGGCAAGGTGGAAAAATGATGAGGCATTCAGCAACTAAAGGAGGAACGATGCTAAATGTAATAAAAACAAAAACGAAGTATTCGTTATGAAATTTAGTACAAAACAAATTCACGCTGGAAGAGAAAAGAATATCTCGCTGTATGGAGATGTGAATATTCCTATTCACCAAAGCACGAGCTTTGTGCATGATTCAGTTGATCAGTATTTAGAAAAAGGCTTCTCCTACTCTCGGACATCAAATCCTACGATAGAGCTTCTTGAAGAAAGATTAAAACAACTCGAAGAGGGAAGTGGAGCTCTATGTTTTTCAACTGGCATGGCCGCGATTCACTCAGTATTTGATGGCATTTTGAAGACGGGTGACCATGTCATTATTTCGGATGTCGTATACGGTGGCACTTATCGCATTAGTAAAGCTATCTTTGCAAAATATGATATTGAATTTTCATTCATTGATACCTCAAAATCCGAGGACATTAAAAAAGCTATTAGGCCAAATACAAAGATAATTTTTACCGAGACGCCTGCTAATCCAACTCTAAAGATCTATGATCTAAAGTTGATTTCAGATATAAGTAAGAACCATCAGATCCTTCATGTAGTCGATAATACTTTTATGACTCCTTACCTACAAAATCCTTTAAGTCTAGGAGCTGATATAGTCATACATAGCACCACCAAATTTTTTGATGGTCACAATATGACAACCGGAGGCTGTGCGGTCTTTTCAGATAAAGAAACATTTGAAAGGATCAAGTTTATTCGTAATACCAGCGGGAATATCATGTCACCTTTTACCGCTTTTTTGACGCTGCAAGGTTTGAAGACGCTATCTTTAAGGCTTGAGAGGCAATGCCTTACTGCGCACCTAATTGCAGAGCATTTAAATAATCATAAAGTGATTGAGAGGGTATTTTATCCAGGATTAGAGGATTTCCCGGGGCATCAAATCTCATGCAATCAAAGCAGGGATCATGGTTCGCTTCTTGCTTTTATTGTTAAGGGAGATTTGAATACAGGTAAGAAATTTGCCGATAATCTCAAGCTATGCTTACTCGCAGAAAATCTTGGCTCTGTGGAAACATTGGTAACTCATCCTGCCTCTATGACCCATGGTTATCTTACTCAAGACGAACGTCAAAGTATCGGCATTACTGACAGCCTGATAAGAATGAGTGTCGGTATTGAAGATCCTGAGGATTTATTGAATGATATAGAGCAATCACTCGCTTCATTACATGGATAAGAAAACTAAATTAATACACCCAAAAAGAGTCACCTTTTCAGGAAGTAATAGACCTCTTATTGATCCGATTTATCGATCTGTTAAATATACTTTTGATTCCCTTGAGGAGGCATTAGCAGATTCGCATAACGATAATTTTTTTGAATACAGTCGAGATAAAAATCCTACTACATTTCAACTCGAAAAATCTTGCGCCGAATTGCAAAACAGAGAATGCGCAGTAGCGACCTCCAGTGGCATGTCTGCAATGTGGGCAGCCATATTGGCAAATATTGAATCTGGTGACAGGGTATTATTATTTTACGAGAGCTATGCTCCAACAAGGAAAATGGTTCGACAAAAATTGTCACGACTAGGTGTTAAATTTTCAATCGTTAGTATTCAAAACGAAGCCGAAATAGAAAATGCTTTTGCTCTCGGCGATGTAAAGTTAGTAATCTACGAATCGCTTACTAATCCAATGCTTTTTATACCTAATCACGATCTTATTATTAAGCTTGCAAAGAAGTATCATGCTAAAACTATACTGGATAATACCTTTTTAGGACTTCATAACAATCTAGAACTTGAGGTAGATTTTTTTGTTCATAGTCTAACTAAATATGCAAATGGCCATGGGGATGCAATGGGAGGAATAATCATTGGTGACAAAGAGAATTTAAATCAAGTTAGAGACTATGCAGTAAGTCTTGGAGCAACGCCCGATCCCGAAGCGTCGTATTTAATTTTACGAGGATTAAAAACCTATTTTGTAAGGTATGATATTCAATCAAGAACAGCTCAATCTATTGTAAATTTTTTATCCAATCATAAAAAAGTTAGCAAGGTTTATTATCCTGGCAAGGAAAGCCAAAATTTTGATCAGCTAATCAGACATACCGATCAATTTGGCGGGATAATTTCATTTGATTTAGATGTATCAGAAAAAGAGTTATTTAAATTCTGTGATAACCTCAATATATTTACTACCGCGGCAAGTTTAGGATCCGTTGAGTCCCTTGTATCTCCTGCAAAATTATTTTTTGGTAAAGATTTAAAAGCAGAGGAGCTTGCGATTGCAAGCATAGGTAGTGGTACTGTTAGAATTTCTGTGGGAATGGAAAGCGAGGATGATCTTATTAGTGATCTTTCGCAGGCGTTAGATCAATTATAACCAATCAGGGCAGGGTAGATTTTTACTTTGCAAGTAGCTTCTATTATATATTTTGCTTTCATACCTAAATCCAGAGTCGCATAAAATGGTGACGATCGTACTCCCTTTTTTTAGGTCTCTTGCTAATTTCATCGCGCCTGCAACATTTATCCCGCTTGATCCACCCAAGATTAGACCATCTGTTTCAGCTAGCTTAAAAAGACAGCTTAATGCTTCTTGATCATCAACCCTGTATGCGTCATCAATTTTTCCGTCAGCGATATTTCCAGTGACTCGACCTTGGCCAATTCCCTCAATAACACTTGATCCCTCAGTAGATAATTCTCCAGATTTTACCCAAGAGTACATATTTGCTCCCATAGGATCGGCTATTGCTGTGACTGCATTATTATTTTTTGATTTAAGAAATTCAGCAACCCCTGTAATTGTACCACCTGTTCCAATTGCACAGATAAATGCATCTATTTGACCATTAGTTTGGGACCAAATTTCAGAACCCGTAGAATGGATATGACCTTCTCGGTTAGCTAAATTATCCCATTGATTTGCGTAGAAGACCCCATGCTGTTCATTTTTTTTAGCTTCTCTCGCAGCCCTTTCTGCTGTATGGACATAATGATCCGGATCTTTAAAGGGGACCGCTGGGATTTCAAATAACTTTGCCCCTGATATTCTTAGTACGCTCTTTTTTTCTTCCGATTGTGTATCAGGCATATAAATATGTGTCCTGATTCCGAGAGACCGACCACAGATCGCAAGACCAATACCCGTATTGCCAGCTGTCCCTTCAATAATTAAACCACCGGGCTCAATTTTCTTATTTTTTAATGCATCTAGAATAATGTATTTTGCAGCTCGGTCTTTAACAGATCCTCCTGGATTTAAAAATTCAGCTTTGCCATATATTTCGCATCCAGTAGATTCCGAAGGATAACGCAGCTTTATGAGAGGCGTGTTGCCTATCGCATTAATGAGACCTGATTGCACTGTTTGACTACTCTACAATGATAGTGATTTTCTCTGATACCAGAGGGTTATTATGCGGAATATGTAGCCAGTCACCTAGCACCAGTTGTAGAGTGTGCTCTCCAGATGGCAAGGAGAGTGTTGTCTCTGTCTGACCCAATCCAAAATGCCGAACATTATCATTTGCTGGTAGAGGCGCATCAAATGCAGGCAATTCTTCAAGATCTATGAGCAAATGATGGTGCCCGGTATTTGCTAAGTTTATCCCCGCAGGCGCAACCCCCATATTTATTAGTCCAAATTTTATGACTACCGGGGAAGATACAGTTTCTAAGTTAGCTGGCTCGATAAAGTAAAGTACAGCATTTTCCGGAGCCTCTGTTAATGGAATTTCCTGAGCCGAAGCACTTAAAATAACAAATGAACAATAAAGAAATGCAAAGAATGAGATAATATTTTTCATAATAATGTGCGTCTTTTGTTTTATTTTTAACATCATTTTATAGGATTATTTTTTTTGAGTCATAACTAGTTTATTAATAAGATATTAGAAATGGATATATATAAATTTATGGCTGGTAAAATTTTTGAAAAATCTTTGTTTTTACTTGTAATTATCTTAATTACTGGATGTGCAACTAATTCAATGCAGCAATCGAGTCAGTCTAGTCAACAATCACAAAGCCAAAGCCAATCTTCTAGCTTGCCTTCACAAAGTAGGCCAATCCCTTCTCAGAGCCAAAGTCAGTCTCAGAGCCAAAGCCAGTCTCAGAGCATGCCTGACTTTCCCCAAAATCAGTCTCAACAGTCACAGAATTCACAAGGTTCGAATAGCAACGAGGCATCAAGCCAAGGTAGCGATGCAAGCACCTCATCCTCAACTAACAGTAATGGCTTGCCTGATATGCTATCCATACCAGGAAGTGTCTATGAGTCTCTTGAGGGCTTAGCAGGAGATCCGGATCTGGATTCTGGTTTTCCCTCTAATCCTATGGGCAATGGAGATGCAAGCACATCAGACAGCGAGAGCAATGGAGGAAACGAAGGAGAAGATGATATTCAGTCAGGATCAGAATCAGAGGGTATGGTTGAGAGATCTGGATCAGCCAATAATCAGGGACAAAGTCCAGCTGCAAGTGAAATTTTAGGTAGAATTTTTGGAGAAGTAGGTCAGCAAGGAACTACCAGCAATCAAAATAATCAAGCTGGGTCAGCCCAAGATAGATTTGATAGATCTTTAGAAGAATTTGATGGAGTAATGGGACAAGAGCAACAAGCAATGGGAAATTCAGGCATTCAAGGTCCTTCCGGCGGACAATCTGGAAGCACTGATATGGATGGTATGGCTGGATCGCAATCAGATGAAATTGTTATAGCGGGTGGAGTCATTGGAGAAGAACTGGAAACTGATCAAGGCTCTATCACAGAATCAGGGCAAGGCAATGGTGATGAGCTTGAGGGTTATGCAAGAGTTTCAGCCGTAGAAGGTTGTAATGATCAAGATATTGTTGCTCAACAACTTTGTGAAGCAGCAACGCTGGAAGAGGACCCATTCTTAAGGGCTGCCTTATGGCGGGAGTATAATCGATACAGGGAAATTCTAGAGACCCAATGATGAATATTAGATTATTAGTCTTTTTGACCTCAATTCTTATTTATGGTTGTGCTGCACAGCCTGAAGTAAGAATAGCTCATGATGTTCAAATCGAAAGTCCAAACTACCTCATTCCTGAGGATCAACTACTGGATGTTGGTGTTATAGTTTTTAACCCTGGACTTCCAGAAGGTGAGTTAACTACTGAAGAACTTGAGGAATTAGTTAACAGCGGAACTTTTAATAATATTCGTAAAAGTGAATCAATTTATTTTTCGGTTCTATTAAGGGATGCACTACAAAACAGTGGCTTTTGGGGGAGCGTTTGGATTACACCTTATGAGTCAAATGCATCTGACTTGCATGTTACTGCCTCTATTATTAAGTCTGATGGAAATGAGATTATTTTGAGTGTTGGCGCCAGAGACGCAACAGGTCGTACTTGGTTAGGGCAAGAATATGATCTTGGAACCTCGGTAATGGCTTACAGTAATTTTGCAGAATCGGGACTAGACCCTTATCAAGATATATTCAATGAAATCGCTAATGATCTCTCTCAGAGATTTATCACCCTCAGGTCAGAACAGATTTCTGAAATCAGGAATACTGCACAGTTACGCTTTGCCACTGAGTTAAGCCCGGAGGTATTTGATGAGTATGTCATCGCCAATGGGTCTAATTATGAGCTTTTACGTTTGCCAGCAAATAATGACCCTCAGTTTCAAAGAACCCAACAGATTAGAAATCGTACCCATACTTTTTTAGAGACGCTCAACCAACACTACGACCTCTTTGCAAGTGATGCTTCTGATTCATATCTAGAGTGGAGAGAGTTTTCCAGAGAGGAGGCGATTGAGATTGATAGGCTTACCCGTTCAGCAAATTTTAGAACAGGGATGGGAGCGGCAGCTGTAGTTGCATCGGTCTTATACGGCATGAATAGTGATGGAAGGTATAGAGATAGAGTTGTGCGAGACAGCATTATGTATGTGGGCATGGACTTAATTAGAACTGCTAGGGTAAGGCGAGAAGAAAAGGAATTACATACCCAAGTTTTATCTGAGCTTTCTGATAGCTTTGATTCTGAGATGGAGCCTATGGTTATTGAATCAAATGAGACAGAATATAGATTAACTGGGACCGCAGAACAGCAATTCAGCGAATGGCAAGATTTGCTCTATCAGATTTATCGTGAAGAGAATTTTTCTGTCGATGAAATTTATACCTATATTAGTAATCCTGATGAAGCAATCGAGGACGTTGATCAAGAGTCTTCAAATTAATTTTTTTGATCTAACCCTATGATGCAACAGCTACATAGAAAACAACTCTTAGTTATTACTCTTTTTCTTATTTTTTTAATACTTTTAATATATGTAATTTTCTTTTTTCCCTCACAAGAAATTGAGATAGAAAATGAGAGCCAAATTGAAAATCAGATTCCTATAGAGAATGCTCAAGAACTTAATAACAACTTTAGTGAAGATGATGTTCTGGAGCTTATTGGTGAATCAGTTATTCAGATGCAGGAGCTCGAATCATTGCAAACATCTATCTGGTCCCCAGAGCTATGGAGTGACTATTTAGCTCAGGTTAATATAGCCGAAGAATATTTCTTCGCACAGCAATACGATCAAAGTTATTTCGCTTATGAAGCGATCCTTGAATTAGGAAAAAGTATTTTAAACTCTGCTACTCCAATATTTAATGAATTAATTACCGAGAGTGAAATAGCTATAATTAATGGAAGTATTGAGGAGGCAAGGGTATATTTATCTCAAGCACGAGTAATTCAACCGGATGATAGTCGTCTCAGCGAATTATTTCTTAGGGTAGAAAATTATCAGCAAGCAAGCCAAAAATACATTGAGACCAGAGAATTAATTTCTAGAGATTTACTGGATGATGCGCTTACATCTGTTGAAACATTAATGTTACTCGATAGCGAGTATCCTGATGGTATGCGTCTCTATGATGAGGTCATTAATTTGATTACAGAACGTGATTTTAGATTAATTATGGCAGATGCCTTTAATGAGCTTAATTATAGAAATGCAAGTTCTGCTCTAAATCTGTTTGATCAGGCACTATCTTTAATACCAGAATCTCAGACTGCCCTAGATGGTTATATTCAAGCAGAGCAACTTAATATTTCACAGCAAATTAATTTAAATTTATTTAGTGCTGAAGAGAATATTGAGTCAGAGCAATGGGAGTCGGCAATCAATTTCTATGACAATGCCCTTGCATTAAATTCCAATTTAACTGAAGCCATTGATGGAAAGAATTTTGCTATAAGTCGACAGATATTTGATCAAAAAATTAATTTTTATATTGCCAATCCCTCTGAAATGCTTGATGAGCAAGCCCTTCTCGAAGTTGCCGAAATTCTTGAGGAGTCGTCATCCTATAATTTTTCAAATGATTCCCTTATGCCCGATAATATAAGACTATTAGATGAAATCTATGAGGTAATGATCACTCCTGTTGAGCTGATGGTTATTTCGGATAATCGGACGCATATTTCAATTTTAAGAACAAGTGATCTGGGTATGCTAGATACTAGATCAATCCTGCTCAAGCCTGGAAATTACATCATAACCGGAAGTCGCGAAGGGTTTAGAGATGTTAGGATTGATCTTCAGGTTAGACCTAACAGCATTAACTCAGTAGAGGTAATTTGTAGCGAAAGATTTTAAATGTTAAAGCCAGTAAGAAAACAAATTACACGATCAGGTAAGATTTTAAGAGTATTATCCGCAATTATATTTGTCATTCTTTTAGTGTTGATATGGTTTGCGTTTTCTGCAGTATCAGTCAGGTTTGAAGTATCACCCACAAGCGCAAATTTAACCATTAACAGCCCCTTATCCTTTCCATTAAATGATCGCTATTTGATGATCCCTGGTGAATATGAAATTGAAGCAGAGTCAGAGGGGTACTATTCATATTTTAGTCAGATTCAGATTAACGATACCGCAAACCAAGTAATACCGGTTGAGCTAGACCTTTTACCAGATACGCTCAATATCGAGGCACAAGCTGTTTCAGAAATTTATATCGATGATATTTTTATTGATAATAGCCCAGGTTCAATAGAGATCTTTTCTGGGACATATGACCTAAGGCTTGAGAGCGAGGGCTATATCGCCTATGAAGAGGAGATTGTTATTGATGGAGGAGGGCAGGATGTTTTTAAGATTGTTGAATTGACTCAAGATATTGCTTTCTTGTCAATTGAATCAAACATAATTGGAGCTGAGATATATATTGATGGTCAATTATTTGGTGAGACACCTTTTAGAGGAAACATAACATCAGGTAATCACGATCTTGAGCTTAGATTTGAAGGGTATCAATCATTCAATCGCCGCATCAATGTTCCCCCTGAAGAAGAGCTAATTATTACGGATATTAATCTTGAATTAGCACTCTTTGAAATTGAAATTAATTCAGACCCTGAGATGGCATCGATCATTATTAATGATAGCTATGTTGGGGTGACGCCGATAACATTATCTGTGCGGTCAGGAGAGAATCTAGATATAGAAGCTAATAAACTTGGATACCTACCTACGTCAGAAATCATTGAGAATGTAAATGGATCCTTATTATTAGATCTAACCTTAGACCCTGATCTAGCAAGCATCGTAATCACCGGGAACCCAGAGGGTGCAGAGGTAATTCTAGATGGTCAATCCATAGGAAACTTACCTATTTCTATGGAGGTTCTGGCATTACCCCATACACTTAGAATTCAGGCTGAGGGTTATATTCCCAGAGAGGAGAGAATCGAACTTCAGAGCAATGCTTCCTACTCTTATAACTTTAATTTGGAGTTATTAAATCCATTAACCGGAGACGGATATGCCCAAACCCTTAGAACATTTCAAGACCAAGAACTCAGGCTCGTCTTGCCCAAGATATTTGAGATGGGTTCTTCTAGAAGAGAGCAGGGAAGGAGGTCTAACGAGATTTTAAGAGAGGTAGAAATATCAAAGCCTTTTTACATTGGTATTCGTGAAGTTACCAATGCTGAGTATCGTGAGTTTCGACCAGAGTATAATTCCGGTTCATTTGGAGGCGCAACGCTTAATAACCCCAACCAACCAGTAGTTGGACTTACCTGGAATGAGGTTGCTGAATACTTAAATTGGCTGAGCATTCAAGATCAATTACAACCCGTTTATGAGATGATTGCTGGTCAATATAGGCCAATGATACCTTTGAGAAATGGATACAGACTCCCCACAGAGGCAGAGTGGGAAAGGGTTGCAAAATTTAATAATAGCGATAGTGAAGAGCAGCAGCTCTTTCCTTGGGGCAATGATTTGTTAGCATCAGATAGAATCGCTAATGTTGCTGATATTTCTACAGCAAGGGTCTTTCAAAATATTTTTAATAATTATTCTGATGGATATATAACAAGCAGTGAGGTAGATGCTTTGCCGCAAGATGGCTGGGGCATATTTGGTATGGGAGGTAATGTCTCTGAGTGGGTGCAAGATGTCTATTCGGTGCCCGTGACAACTGAGACCCTTGAGATTGATCCAGTGGGTCCTTTGGACGGAAGTTTTCATGTTTACAAAGGTGGAAATTGGAGAAGTGGTACACTTAGTGAGTTAAGAGCGAGTTTTAGAGGTTTTTCTGAAAGTTCTCATGACTATTTAGGTTTTAGAATTGCAAAAAATGGACAATAGAATTAAAAATAAAAATATTAAAATTATTAGATCATTGATATTGCTACTCATTTCCTCATTTGTGATTGCACAAATAATTGATGGTTCTAATGCAGAAAATAACAGTTCATCTAGTAATCAAATAACACCTATGCGCTCACAAAATCTTGAAGATATATTTACGCCCTCTCAAGAGATTAGAGCTGATGAGGAAATTGTATTTCCGGTAGATATTTAAGGAGTCTATATGCGCAGATTTTTTTCAACTGAATTTATATATCAATTATTTGCTTTGATGATCTCTATCATTATTGTTCATGGGATGTATGTAGGGATTGTGAGGCCTTATGCTGATAGGGATCTAGCTGAGCAAGCAATAAATATGCAAGAGGATGCTGAATATATAGCAAATAGATCGATATGGATAGTGATTCAAGATTTCGAGCAGGAGGCATGTTTTATTCTAATGCTTTGGGCATTCGCTATTTTAGGTTATAAGGCAAGCAATGCTGTTAACGAGAGAAAACTGATCGATCTAGAAATGTTACCAGATCACACAGGAGAAAAAATTACACCCGAGTCGAGCAGGGTCATTTCAAAGACAATCAAAGAGCTTCCTCAGTCTTACAAGCGATTATTTTTGTCTAAACTTTATATTGCAGCACTCGATAGATTTGCCTTTACCTCAAGTATCCAGGATGTCTCTAGTTTAACCAATAAGATGTGCGAGAATGAAAATGAACGATTTGATTCAGAGCTCTCAATGATTAGATACATCGCCTGGGCCATTCCTTCGGTAGGCTTTATCGGTACTGTGCGGGGAATTGGAGAGGCTCTTGGTCAGGCACATCGGGCCGTAGACGGGGATATTGCAGGAGTAACGCAGAGCCTAGGGACAGCATTTAATTCCACTTTTGTAGCGCTACTCATATCGATAGTCATTATGTTTTTACTGCATCAACTCCAATCATTGCAAGAGCGCTTGGTTTATGAATATTCAAGTAAAGTTGATGAGGACCTCATTAATAGGATGCAGTCCCTCGATTAATTAGATGGCCAGAAGAGCTGTTAATGTTTTTTCGTTATCCTTTTTGGATGCCATGACTTGTGGTTTTGGTGCAGTCATTCTCTTCTTTATGATCATAAATGCGAACATGGACGAGAGAACTCGGGTCGCTCTGGAGCTTAATCAAGACCAAATAGAACGTTATCAATTAAGACTGAGTTCTGCAGAAATTACTTTAGAGGAAGAGAAGGAGAATGTCATACAGCTACTCGAAGAGGTTGCTGCGTCAAGTGCATTTAGAGATCAAATGATTGCTGAATTGCAGGATGCAGTTATCGAGCTCGAGGTATTGATTGCCGAAAATCAGGAGCTACAAGATTCTTTATCATCCATTGAGGAAGAAATTGAATCTCTGCAAAATGAAAATGAGGCCCTTTCCGCAAACAGCATAGACGCAGACAGGGTCGGCGACCGAATCAGGGAAGTTAGGGGGGATGGCAATAGACAATACCTTACTGGATTAAGAATGTCCGGGCAGAATATCGTGATCTTGATTGATGCTTCAACCAGCATGTTAGCAAGAAATCTTATTGATATTTTTAGAATTCGGAACATGGATAGAGACTCTCAGGTTTCAGCAAAGAAATGGATACAAGCAGTTGATACGGTTGACTGGTTAACGGCTCAAATTGATCCCGGCACAAATATACAAATTATTGCTTTTAATGAGTCCAGCTGGTCATTGTTTGAAGGGGGGGTCGATCAATGGCACCAAGTAAATGATGGCTCTCAACTAAATGATGCGGTAAATCGCCTAAGAGAGACAATACCTACCGGAGGCACAAGCCTGCATAGTGCATTTAGCAGTGTTAGGAATTTAAATCCAAAACCAGATAATATTTTTTTATTAGTTGATGGCTTACCGACCATCGGTGAAATCGAACCCCAGAGGCCGGGTGTTTCAGGAAGAGAGAGACTTGAGTATTTTTCTAGAGCGGTTAGACAATTACCAAGAAATATTCCAATGAATGTCATTTTGTACCCCATGGAAGGAGATCCTCAGGCAGCACCGGCATACTGGTTGCTTTCTCTCAATACCGGTGGATCAATGATGGCACCCTCAGAGGACTGGCCATGAGAAAACGAAGAGAGAATGAATCAACCTCTTTGTCTTTTTTGGACTGTATTTGCTGTGGCTTTGGTGGGATTATCTTGCTACTGGTAATTACTAAAATGTTTGAGCCCGTCAGGCTGTCTGAGGAAATTGAGCAAAGCACCGAAAGCTTGACGCTAATTGAGACACAGCTCGATGATGTGGTGAGAATGATCCAATCACTGCAAGAAGAAAGAGAGGATCTTGAAAATCTTATAATGAATCAAGAAGATGAAACAGAGAGGATAAATACTAGACTGGCTCAAATTACTACGGAATTTTCAGAAAATGAGGCAACAGCAAGAATCTTATCGGATACTGCAGGACAGCTGGCTCAGGCAAGACAAACACTTTCTGATGAAATGGCATTGCTCTCAGAAAGACAAGAATTCATTCAGAATAATGTGATAGGTGGTATCCCTGTCGACAGTGAATACATTATCTTTATTATTGATACTTCAGGAAGCATGAGAAGATATGCCTGGAGCAGAGTAGAGCAACAGATCAGAGAGACTTTGGAGATTTATCCTGAGATACAGGGCATTCAAGTGCTCAATGATATGGGCGATTATCTTTTTAGGAGCTATCGTAACGAATGGATACCGGATACCCCTGGAGGTAGAGAATCTATTATTAATGCATTGAGGAGTTGGAACTCATTTTCTAATTCTAGCCCACAGGAGGGAATTATTGAGGCTGTGAGTACTTTTTATGATCCTGAAAAGAGAATCAGCATTTATGTCTACAGTGATGATTTTTCAAGCGGATCTATTAATTCAGTTGTTCAAGAGGTGGCACGTCGAAATCAATCTAATTCTGAGGGATTGCCATTGGTGAGGATACATGCAGTTGCATTTCCAGTTTACTTTGAAGTCACGGGAGGGGAGCTCTTAACGGCAGCTCGATTTGCAGTTTTAATGAGAGAACTATGCCAAAGAAATGGTGGAACCTTTGTAGCGCTACCATCTATCTAAATAACATTTTTTTTACATAATTTATTCACTATTCATCTTCAGATAAGAACTATCCTTTTATAAAAATTAGGAGGTTCTATGAAAAAAATTATCATTTTATTATCACTAACCATCTTCTCCTTTGTTCAGGCTAATCCTGCACATAAATCTGAGCGGTTAGGCTTAGGTTCAGGTATGGTTTTAGGAGCACTAGCTTGTGGGCCAGTATGTAGTGTCATTGGAAGCACTATAGGTATTTACTATGGAGAGCAGGATGATCTAGAAAAACAAAGAATTAATGAACTTGAAGCGAGAGAAGATATGCAAAGTTCACAAATTTCAATATTAACAAGCGAGGTAAATCAACTTTACAGTCATAATCAGGAATTTCGAAATAATATCCTTAACTTATATCAAAGCCTATCAAATGATTTTTCGGAAGATCTTTTATTTTCTTCAAATGAATCAAATTTATCAGAATCAGGTAGCGTCAAACTAGAATCATTTGTGAATATAATTCAAGCCATTGAAGAGTTGAGTATGTTACCAGCCAAAGTAACTATCTATATTGATGGTTATGCTGATTATCGAGGTACTCAGGATGAAAATTTGAGACTATCAGAAGCTCGTGCATTAGCAGTGAGAGAATTTTTGATAGAAAACGGAATCAATCCAAATACCATAGTTACAACTCCTTATGGTGAGTCGCAAGCTATTTAT
>JAURFX010000069.1 GCA_030834065.1 Gammaproteobacteria bacterium | reverse complement strand
TTGTATTTAAACTTTGAAGTTAGCCCAATAAATAGGTATGATTTCACCCTTATTGTATATCAGGAGAAAATCCTTTTTAGTATGCCTGGAATAAAAGTTAAAGATAGCGAGTACTTCGACTCTGCGCTTCGCAGATTTAAACGCTCATGCGAGAAGGCTGGTGTATTAACAGAGCTACGAAAACGTGAGTTCTATGAGAAGCCAACACAAGAGAGAAAGAGGAAGAAGGATGCTACTCAAAAAAGGTATGGAAAACGCGTAGGATACGCCAAAGCTAAAAGTTATTAAATTTCATGTCAATCAAATCCACCCTGATTGCATTACAAACTAAATCCCTAAAATCTGGTGATAAAGAAACGCTTAGAGTCGTACGTATGGCTTTAGCTGAGATCAAGCAAATTGAAGTTGATACGCGTGAAGAACTTACCGAAGCAAAGCAACTCAGTCTGATTGAAAAAATGGTCAAACAAAGAAATGAATCTGTAAAAGCATTTCAAGAAGGAGGTCGCGAAGATTTGGCAAGTATTGAAATTTCTGAAATAAAATTTTTAGAAAAATTTCTTCCTGAAAAACTCTCTACAGAAGAAACGGATAAGATGATTGCTGGTGCCATTGCTGAGCTTGATGCCAAAGTCATGGCGGATATGGGCAAAGTCATGGCTTACTTAAAAGATAAGGCTGCAGGACAAGTTGACATGGGCTATGTCAGTCAAAAAGTAAGGGAATCCCTCTCTTAGCTCTATTTTAATTTTTTCTATTTGCTATCCTTTAGAGGATGTCAGCTAATTATATTCCAAAGTCGTTCATAGAAAGTCTCGTAGCAGCGATAAATATCGTTGATCTCATTGGAAGTCGAGTAGAGCTCAAGAAAGCAGGTAAGGACTATAAAGGACTGTGCCCATTTCATAATGAAAAAACGCCCTCATTCATTGTTTCTGAGACGAAAGGTTTCTATCACTGCTTTGGATGTGGCGCACATGGCACCCCGATCAGCTTTCTTATGGAGCATGATAATTTAGACTTTGTAACAGCGATTAAATTCTTAGCACAGAAGGTTGGTATGGAAGTTCCTTTGAATGATAATGCCAATTTAAAAAAAGAAAATGAGCAGACTGCCCTTTTAGAAGAAATTACAAAAATTTATGAATCTCAACTTAATCAATCTCTGGAGGCAAAACATTATCTTACTAAAAGGGGGATCAATGAAAAATCGATCAAGAAATTTCGTATCGGCTACTCTCCTGATTCATGGAATTTTTTATCCTCTCCCAAGCTTCTAAAGCTATTCTCTGAAAAAAAACTTGAGGATGCAGGCCTTATTGTAAAAAATGAAAAGGGAAATATTTATGATCGTTTTAGAGGTAGAATCATATTTCCAATTAAATCGAGCAGCAATAAAATTATTGCCTTTGGGGGAAGAAACATCGATAAGGAGCTCCCTAAATATATAAACTCCCCTGAAACTATAACTTTTAATAAAAGTGATTGCTTATACGGTCTCTCAGAGACCTATGAGGCTAGAAACAAGAATGCTACCATGTTTTTGTGTGAGGGTTATCTCGATGTAATAAGCCTCGCGCAAAGCGGAATAATGCCTTCGGTCGCGACCTTGGGTACAGCCTTAACAGAGAGCCATATCAAACATATTATCCAAAGAACGCCTAAAGTCGTTTTCTGCTTTGATGGTGATGAAGCAGGGAAAAAGGCATCTCTGAGAACTATAGATATTGTTCTGGGGTTTGCTGGTGGTCTGACAGAGTTTTCATTCTTGTTCTTACCCAAGGGACAAGACCCTGACTCGATTGTTCAAGCCAAGGGGAAAGATCACTTTTTAGAGCTATCAAAAAAATCAATTCCACTCTCAGAGCTTATGATCAAAATTGCCTGCCCTGAAATGAAAAATAACAATGCTGAGTCAAAGTCTAAATCAATCAGCGTCGCCCTAACTTACATTCAAAAAATGAGGAATGAGCTATACAAAGATGCGTTCATTACCGATCTAGCAGATCACCTGAAAATTGACAAGGATCTCGTAATAAATGCATCAAAAGGTAGCTCAAAGACGTTCAAAGCGATGCCAGATAATGGCCAATCGAAACCATCAGAGAATTTATTTATTAGGGAGGCAATCAGTATCCTAGTTCAGTTTCCAAAGCTTGCTAACAAAGAAATCCCCCTTGATGCATTATCAAAAATTCAAGCGCCAGGGGCATCACTGTTTGTTATGGTTCTGCGCTATATTCGAACGGCTGATTCAGATATAACAACCTCGATGATTATTGAGCACTTTAGAGACGATGATCTGGGTAAGCATATCTCCAAGCTGATAAGCGATTATGTTTTTGATGATGATCTCATTGCAGAAAAAATACTTGAGGATATTATCAAAAAACTCAGCTTTCATGGCTCAAGATCTTCTCTCGCTGAATCCTTAACAAAAAAGTTTAAAAAGCTATAAATTCAATAAGTTAAGAGAATGTCAATTTAGTCTCGACTGAGAATTAACTTTTGACTATTCTCATGCATTTTGTACAATATGGGACCTTAATCTCTTTCTTCCGCATGGCTAAAAAAACAAAACCTGCTCTTGATTCCGAGGAGCAAAAAAATCAAATTCAGATTCTAATCGCTAAAGGCAAAGATCAGGGCTACCTGACCTACAGTGAGGTTAATGATCATTTGCCCACCGATATTCTTGATCCTGAGCAGATCGACGAAATCGTAAATATGATTAATGACATGGGTATTACCGTGTATGAAAAAGCTCCAGACCTTGATTCTCTAGTCCTTACTGACAATGCTGTTGTAGAAGATGACGACATAGCGGAGGAAGGGGTAGCCACCGCGCTGGCTAATGTAGATGCTGAGTTTGGCCGTACCACCGATCCAGTCAGAATGTACATGCGCGAGATGGGAAGTGTTGAGCTACTTACCAGAGAGGGCGAAATAAGTATCGCCAAAAGAATAGAGGAGGGATTAGAGATTGTTAAAAAGACGATGTTCTCTGTGCCAGAGTATGCCGACCTTCTTATTGATGAATTTCAATCATGCGACGGTGAAGAAAAAAAATTAAGTGATATTATTTTAGATTTTATCGATCCTACCGATGAGACCATTATCGATGCAAACGCACCTAGCACTGATGATGATCAAGCAGTCGGGCCGGATCCTAAAGAAGCTAAAAAAAGAATGTCGAGAATCAAAAGATACGTCAAGCCTTATAAGGATTCACTTAAGAGATATTCTATCGGACAAAAAAACGTAGTTGACAAATTTGAAAAGTTATACAAGGAAGTCTCTGAACTAAAACTTACTCCAGATTTCACTTTGACGGTAAGAAATAAATTCAAAAGCCGTATTGAGAAAATTAGAAAAATTGAAAAAGAGATCATGATCTTATGCGTCAGGGAATCAGATCTTCCTAGAAAAGACTTTATAAGTACCTTCCCAGAAAATGAAACTAACCTCAAGTGGATAGATAAGTTTATTAGAGCTAAAAGAAAGTACTCCTCAAAATTGGCTAAGGTTAAAGATCAGGTCGTTCGACTTCAAAATCATTTGAAAGCAATTGAGACAAACAGTAGCCTATCCATTAAAGACCTCAAGACCCTTAACAGAGAGCTTACCCTGGGAGAAACCCAAGCCAGAAGAGCAAAAAAAGAAATGGTTGAGGCAAACCTAAGGCTTGTTATTTCTATTGCAAAAAAATATACCAATAGGGGTCTTCAATTCTTGGATCTGATTCAAGAAGGAAACATTGGTCTCATGAAGGCAGTCGATAAGTTTGAATACCGTCGTGGATATAAATTTTCAACCTATGCAACTTGGTGGATCCGTCAGGCAATCACAAGATCAATTGCTGATCAAGCAAGAACGATTAGAATCCCAGTACATATGATTGAAACCATCAATAAACTTAATC
>JAURFX010000002.1 GCA_030834065.1 Gammaproteobacteria bacterium | reverse complement strand
CCAACAAGTTGATTGACAGATAAAACAGTAATTTCATGAAGATTATTTGGGACTTCACTGCCATCAAAATGTTCTCCAAATTCGACTGCATATTGTGCGCACTCAGCATAACTTAGAGAGAGTTCAGAATTACTTATGTTAAAGACTCTTTCATTGGCTATATCGTAATCCTCAACTTGACCACCCAATACCCTTACTGCAATCTCTTTCAGCTTGTTCAAAGCGTCAATCGCCGCAACATAATTTTGTCGTGTCATAGTAAAGGAAGTATTACTTCCGCTTTGTGTTGGGCTCCAAGGGAGCTGCTTTCTACTATCCCCTCTTTGAATGACGCAATTCTCCCAATTCATCTTCAGTACCTCTGCAGCAACTCTAGCGGTCCCAGTATGTGAATAAGTACCTAAATTTCCTGCGCCACTATGAATATGAAGTTTTCCATCAGGTGTAATCCTTATAAGTCCGTCATAACCATTTCTACCAGCAGGGTGAAAAGCCTGACCAATACCAACTCCAATTACTTTAGATCCATTCCTCTGACCATTCCTAGATCTCATTTCATTCCAATTTGATATTTCCATACATCGATCAATAGCCTCTCGCTGAAAAGCACTAGTCACGGGACCTTGGTTTGCATAATACTTTGCGCTATTATCCGCTGCGTTAATTTTTCTAATGTTAATCGAATCTATTCCGAGCATGCTTGCAGCTTTATCAAGCAAAGGTTCAACAGCAACTGCAATTTGATTTTCTCCAGGTCCTCGCATCGCTCCCCTTGGAGGTGTGTTAGTTTGCACAGAAACAGCTCTCATCCTCATGGCAAGAGGTTGATACAAAAGCGTGACTGCTGAAGCGGCGGCATCAAAATCATCAAATCCTGAATATGGACCGTTTTCATGGACAATATATAAATCAACTGCAGCAACTCTACCGTCTTGCCTAAAGCCAATTTTTACTCTTCCTTGGAACCCAGGCCTTGCAGAACCAAGAAAATATTCCTCAGATCGAGAGATTCGAAGCATGACTGGTCGCTGAATCTTTCTCGAGAAATGCGCTGGCACAGCCATGATTGGATATGCTCTAGCTTTTGAGCCAAAACCTCCACCGCAAAATTCAGATATATAAACAATATTCTCAAGTTCTGTATCAAGATATTTAGGAAGGTCTTCCATGACGGCTGTTTGACTCTGGGTAGATCCATACAGAAAGCATTTTCCAGATTGCCAATATGCCATCGCAGTTCTTGGTTCCATACTATGATGTGATTGGCCCGCTGTAACAAAAGTTTCGTCCAAAACAATTGCAGAATCTGCAAATCCTTGATCAATGTCTCCATAGACCCACTGATCTAAAGGATCTCCTTGAGGTAAGTTATTTTCTCCGGCTTGCACGAAATCGCGCGCCGTCCAATGATGATTTGTTAGATTGTCAGACAAATAGCTATAAACATTGCCATCTAGTCTTGCACTTGCACCACCCGGATACAAACTCTCAAGCGGATCAACCGTAAATGGAAGCTCTTCAATATCATAGGTTATGAGCTCAATTGCATCCTGAGCAATCTGTTCGCTCACTGCGGCAACTGCTAGTATTGGGTCACCAATAAACAGAGGCTCATCGGTAAGTATTTGTAGCTCAGGGGCAGGAAATTTAGGTACCTCATTTGGTAACAATACATCAATGACACCTTCTAGAGCGAGTGCACGAGATACATCAATATTGGTAATTTTTGCATGCGGCAAAGGGCTTGTTAAAAGCCTAGCAAAAACCATGCCATCAACACGATAATCCTCTGCATATTTTGCATCCCCTGTTACCTTTGCCCGCACGTCTGGCGGTGTAAAGTCTTTACCTAATAAATCATATAACATTGTGAGAAATCAGTTATAAGTAAAAATATAAACCGCTCCTGATTCAAGCAGAGAGTTGTCACCAGGTTGGATTGAGCCATCCTCAGCCAGACTGCTATCTTCACCTCTTGCGCCAATTGCTATAATTGAACCATCAAAGTTTGTAGATAAAGTGCTGGCAAACTCGTCATATGCCTCTGTATTGCTCCCCTTAAAATAATATTGTTGTGTCCACTCGCCGTTCTCACGAGTAAATAAGTAGGCAGCACCAGCCTCTTGCGCATTGTCATTGGACTGATCCCCTTCAATACCATGAGAATCACTATCCTCAAGCTGAGAGCCAATAATTAACTCATCACCATTAGGTGATAATTCCAGTCTCGAGCCAAACCAATCCTGAATGCCTGTATTTGATGCTTTAATGTAGGCTTCCTGTGACCATTGCCCGCTATCGCCTTTTACGAAAACATAAACACCACCTGTTGACAGATCTGATTCCCAGTCAGGCTCTGGAACTGGATTGACGCCAGTCATCATGCTATCTTCATCAAGGGCAGCAGATACTAACGTCCTCCCATCAGCGCTGATATCTACAACGACACCAATAGAATCATTTCTTTCTTGATAACTCCCCTTAAGGTAAGCGGTCTGGATCCAGCCATCAGCTTGATCCTCAAACACATATACGGCACCCATCCCAGCAACATCATCATCTTGAACGTCATTATTTCCATTTAAAGATCCATCTTCATCGTAACCGCCGATCGCTAAAGTGTTTCCATCCTGCGAGAAAGATAATGAATAGCCAAAGAGATCACCCCCGCCAGCATTACTTGCTTTGAGGTAATCACTAAACTCCCAGCCACTCTCTGATTTTTCATAAATATAAACTGCGCCTGCAGATACAGCAGAGTTATCTGTCATGTCACCATTCACTCCAGTTGCTCCACTATCTTCTGTGATTGAAGCAATCGCAAGCTTATTGCCAGCTCCATTTATGCTCACGGCAAATCCAAACTGGTCTCCATCGCTCAAAGCCATAGGGTCATCAGGCATATGTCCGGTATTGGGTGCTTTGATGTAAGCTTCTTCACTCCAATTACCAGCGTCTCGAGTAAACACATAAACAGCTCCAGCCTGAGGTAAAATTTCATCCTCAATATCCGGATTAACTCCAGTTTGGCTACTCGCTTCAAAGACAGAAGAGACAACCAGGGTATCTCCATCATCGCTTATCTCAACGGCATAACCAAAGTTATCAGTGATGCCAGGATTGCTAGGCTTAAGATAAGCCTCCTGTATCCAATTGCCACCTTGATTGGTAAACACATAAACGGCCCCAGCGCCATAAAATGAATTATCTTCCTGATTGGAAATACTATTACTCGCTTCAAATGTTGCGCCTACTGCTAAAGTTGACCCATCGGCACTCATTACCACAGCATCGCCAAGTAATGTACCGCCTACTCCAAATTGATCCCCATAGTTTGGATTAGAAGCTTTTAAAATTTGTACTTCTGTTAAAACTTTTGGTGTACTTGTGGGTTCAATATTATTAGAACAACCAAAAATCATTAAAAATAAAGCAATGCACGTAGATCGAAGCATAAGTCCCCTTAAAGTAATTACTCAGTAAAGTTTACTCAAAAATTCTAAATTATCCCAGAGAATTAGATCGTTATTCGTAGGATGGCGGGATCTCTAGGCAGGTAAGCGGATCTTGATTATTTATCATTTCTTGAGTTGGAATATGCAAGGCACCGCTATAATCATAATTCTCAAGTCCCTCCGGGACCTGAAGCTGTTCTGAATCTCCTTCAATCATGTAAACACTGTTATCAATGCAACTGGTATCACCTTCATCAGAAGACCAAGGCATGAAAGAACATGAACTCATAAATAGTGTTAAAATTATTATATATATATTTGATTTCATTGAATTATTTTTAAATTTTTGAGGACCAATCTAAGTTCCTCAGAGAGCTTTGCATCATGAGGTGTTAGTGGCAGTCTAATATTATTTTCTATCAATCCCATTATACTCAATGCTGCCTTAACAGGTATAGGGTTAGATTCAGTAAACATTGCTTTATGTAAGGGTTGCAATAAATTATCGAGATCTCTCGCTTTCGCATCATCCTTTAATACTGACAGGTCACATAAAGTACGCATTTGTCTGGGTGCCACGTTGGCAGTCACTGATATACAGCCGTGCCCTCCAGCTAGCATAAAATTCATGCATGACTCATCATCACCGCTAAGCAGAACAAAGTCATCAGGGGTATTTAAATTAATTTCCTCTACTCGATTAACATCTCCAGATGCCTCTTTAATTCCGATAATGTTTGAATGCTTTGCAAGCTCTATAATGGTTTGATTAGTCATATTAATGACTGTTCGACCAGGAACGTTATAAAGAATAATAGGTTTTTTTAAGGAATCTGCGATTATGGTGAAATGCTCTATAAGCCCTCTTTGTGTTGGCTTGTTGTAATAAGGCACAACCGTTAAAAAAGCTTTGATTGGCAGATTTTCAACTGATTTTGAAAGATCAATGGTTTGCCTTGTTGAATTTGATCCTGTACCTGCAATTATCGAAATTTGATCGCTGTAGTTACATGCATATTCAATAACCTCAATATGCTCCTTGGATGTAAGCGTTGAAGCCTCACCAGTGGTACCAGCAACAATAATATTCTCTGTGCCCTCATCGATATGAAATTGAATTAATCTTTCAAATGCAAGAAAATCGATTTCCCCAGTTTCTTTCATTGGGGTTACGAGTGCAACGCTGCTACCTTGGGCTATCATCATATAAACATTAAATGTTATTGAGAAGTATAATGAATAAAATAAACTATTAAATAGATCAATAACATTTTTTTATTTTTATACTAATTAATAATGGATATTGGAAATAAATTACCAAGACTAAAAGTTGCTATTACAGATGGTACAGAATCTGAAGTTCGACTTGATGAATTAGAGGCAAAGTTTATTATTTTATTTTTTTATCCTAAAGATGATACGCCTGGTTGCACGATTGAAAATCAAAATTTTAGAGATGCGAAAACTAAATTTGACAAGATCGGTGCAAAGCTCTTTGGTATTTCAAGGGATCCCATCGGCTCACATAAAAAATTCATTGATAAACATGATTTAAATTTTCCCTTGATCAGTGACTCTAATGAAAAGCTTTGTAGAAAATTTGATGTCATTAAAGAGAAAAATATGTATGGAAAAAAAGTTATGGGTATTGAGCGTAGCACATTTATTTTTGACTCAAACAAACAATTAATCAAAGTATGGAGAAAAGTTAAAGTCGCCCATCATGTAAATGAAGTTCTAGCCTCAATATCATAATGAAGCAATCTTATTCTTTCATTTATTTTTTTTTAGTCTTTGTCCATAGCCTATCGGCTCAAATAAACAGTCTGCCTGACTTTGGATCACCTGCTGATGCAATTATGACTGTATCCCAAGAAGAAAGATTGGGAAGAAGTGTATTCGCGCAAATATTAAACAGCGGTTCAATTAATGAGAACCCTATTGTGGATGAATACATTAATTCTCTTGGTAAAAATATGGGTGTTTATGCACAAGACGGTGAGTTTAATTTTAGATTTTTTGTAATTGATAACGATGAAGTAAATGCATTTGCTTTACCAGGTGGCTATATTGGCATTCACTCAGCCTTGATACGGCTGACAGAAGAGGAAAATGAATTAGCAGGTGTTGTAGCCCATGAAATCGCTCATGTAACTCAAAGGCATATATCGAGAACTTACCTAGCTCAACAAGAAAACACTATCTTTGCATTAGCGACAATGTTGGCAGGAGCGATATTAGCAAGTGCTAGTAACTCGAGTGACGCTGCGGCAGGTGCAATGATGGCTGGAACAGCTGCTATGCAACAAGGCCAGATTAATTTTACAAGAGCCATGGAAACCGATGCTGATCGTGTTGGCGTGCAAATTTTATATAAGTCTGGATTCAATCCACTTGGTATGCCAACCATGTTTGAAAAACTCTCAAGAATTAGCTCTGCGAATAGAAGTATCATCCCAGAATTTCTGCAAACGCATCCAGTCAATGTAAATCGTATTGCAGAGACAAGATCTAGAGCCAATGAGATGCGAGGTGATTATGCTGAATCAACAGAAAACTATCTTATTGTTCGAGCAATATTAGAATTTGAGAGCTTTGAATTGCCTGATGAGGCCAGGAGTTACTTTGAGAGTAACTTGAGAATGAGCGGAAATAACCAAAAAGATCTATACGGAATTATTTTATCTTTGCTTGCATTAAATGAGCCTGACTTAGCTAATTTATATCTTTCTGATCTTGTTAGTATGAGCTCAAATTTGATCGCTATTACTGATCTTCAAGCAAGAGTTATGAGTGAGAATGGTCAAACGGATGAGGCTATTGCTTTGTTGGCAAATAATCTATCCTTATCGCCAAGAAATAAAACACTAACGCTTCAGTTAGCAGAGCTTTATATTAAAAAATCAAAGCCAGAATTAGCACACGACATACTGCTGGATTTATTTAATATAGAAATGCCTACCCCAAATAACATTAGAACGCTTGCTAATTATGCATACCAAATGGGATCATCCTCACTCTCTAGATATTATCTAGCAGAATATGCGATTTCTACCGGGCAATTACTGAATGCAAAAATACAGCTTGAATCAGTATTAGAAGAAGAAGATCTTGATATTTCTGACAGAGATAAGTATCAAGCCAGGCTTGATCAGGTCATTGAAGCCTTAGGTCAAAGTTAATTTTAAGCAGACTCCATCGAAAAGTCATAATCACCAAGGCTAGCAGCACTATTACATTTTGCCCTTAATAAAAAGGCATCTTGTCCTGCGGTTCTATTTTCATCTTTTCCTTGCCAAGAAGATATGGCAGTTGCCTGTAAGGCCCTACCGTAAGAAAAAGTTAATACCCAAGGATGATCACCAATCTTGTTCATTGCATCCAAGTTAGCCGTAGCTTCCTCTGGACTCTGGCCGCCAGAGAGAAAAGCAATACCAGGAACGCTTGTAGGAACATTTCTTAATAAGCATCTTACGGTTGCTGTAGCAACCTCTTCAGGTGTAGCTTGGGTCTTACATAATTTTCCAGGAATGATCATATTGGGCTTAAGCACAATACCGGGAAGATGAATCTTATGCGACTGAAGAGCCTTAAAGGTCTCTTCTAGAACCACGTTTGTCACCTCTTCACAACGTTCAATGGTATGAGCTCCATCCATAAGCACTTCAGGCTCAACAATAGGTACGATATTATTTTTTTGGCAAATAGCGGCATATCTCGCTAATGCATGGGCATTGGCCTCAACTGCAAACTTAGATGGCAAAACATCGTCGATATTAATTACAGCTCTCCATTTGGCAAATCGTGCTCCTATTTTGCCATATTCTACCATCCTCTCATCAAGCCCATCTAGACCTTCTGTAATGGTCTCATTATCAAAGTTAATCAAGGGCTTAGTGCCTTTATCTACTTTAATGCCAGGAATGACATTTTTTGATACCAGTAACTCGGTAAACTTTATTCCTTTTTCTGTGGACTGATGAATTGTCTCATCAAAAAATATGACCGCACTAATATAGCTTTCCATATTAGGAGTATTAAATAGTAAATCACGATACTCTCTTCTATTTTCCTCAGTATTTATTACATTAACAGTATCAAAGCGCTTCTTAATTGTTGCATTGCTCTCATCTGCAGCAAGAATACCGCGACCCTTAGCTACCATGGCTTCTGCAGTACGTTCTAATTTATCTATATTCATATTTCTTTATAGTGTTTTGTTATTGATGTTTTTATGTAGCAATCATTCTAATGGAAACGTGCATTTATTTAAATAAATTTTGCAGACAACGTTATCGATGTAAGTAAATAAAATTGTAGATCATAATTATTAGTACTAAAATAGTACTATATGTTAAAAATTAGCAAGCTCGTAGATCATGGAGCCTTAGTTCTCTCTAATCTTCCGCATAAAAGTACAGGATTTAAAAGTGCTTCTTACATTTCAAATGAGACTAATTTGTCCTTACCCAATGTAAGCAAAATACTTAAATTGATGCACCATGGAAACTTGGTTTATTCGGTTCGAGGATCAAAAGGAGGTTATGCATTAAACAAGAGGCCCGAGGAAATTACTGCAGCTGAAATTCTCACAGCACTTGAGGGCCCAATAGCTATAACAGAATGCATAAGTCAGAAATCTTCATGCAATGTTCAAAATCAATGCGGTATGAGTTATGGATGGCAGAGAATAAACAATATCATATCCCATGCGCTAAACGATATTACCCTTAGAGACTTACAAGAAAAGCCTATTAAATTCACAAATTAAATACTTGGATTAATCAGATGAAAAATAATGCCGATCAATTTATTAGGGAAAAATATGAGCATGGATTTGTTACGGATATCGAACAAGATACATTTGAGCCAGGCCTTGATGAGGATGTTATAAAAAAAATATCTCAAATCAAAAATGAACCATCTTTCTTAACTGAATGGCGATTAAGAGCATTCAGCCAATGGAAAACCATGCAAGAACCGCACTGGGGACAATTAAAATATAATCCGATTGATTACCAGTCTCTCTCCTACTACTCAGCTCCAAAAAATAATAAGGATGCACCAAAGTCTCTTGATGAGGTAGACCCAAAGCTATTAGAAACTTATGAAAAGCTAGGAATTCCTCTTCATGAAAGAGCAAAATTAGCTGGCGTGGCTGTGGATGCTGTATTTGATAGTGTTTCAGTCGCAACAACTTTTAAAGATACCCTTGAGAAGGTAGGAGTAATTTTTTGCTCTTTTTCTGAAGCAGTTCAAAAATATCCTGAACTGATTGAAAGGTATTTAGGTACGGTAGTTCCACAAAGAGATAATTTCTTTGCTGCACTTAATTCTGCGGTATTTAGCGATGGGTCTTTTGTTTATATTCCAAAAAATACAAAATGCCCCATGGAGCTTTCTACCTACTTTCGGATTAACGCATCAAACACCGGTCAGTTCGAGAGAACACTAATTATCGCAGATGAAGGGAGCTACGTAAGCTATCTTGAGGGTTGCACAGCTCCTATGAGAGATGAAAATCAATTACATGCTGCAGTGGTTGAACTGGTAGCTTTGAAAGATGCTGAAATTAAATACTCAACTGTTCAAAATTGGTATCCGGGCGATGAAAATGGAGTTGGAGGTATTTATAACTTTGTTACTAAACGGGGTGACTGTCGTGGTGCAAATTCAAAAATTTCATGGACGCAAGTTGAGACAGGCTCTGCCATAACATGGAAGTATCCAAGTTGTATCCTAAGAGGTGAAAACTCAATAGGAAAGTTTTACTCGGTTGCCGTTGCAAATAATTTCCAACAAGCAGATACCGGAACAAAAATGATTCATATTGGTAAAAATACAAAAAGTACAATAATCTCCAAGGGTATTTCTGCAGGTAATGCATCTAATGCGTATCGGGGCAGAGTTAAATTCTTTAAGAATGCTGAAAATGCAAGAAACTATACGCAATGTGACTCACTAATTTTAGGAAGTAATGCATCTGCTCATACTTTTCCCGAAATCGATAATTTATGTAATAAATCTGTCATTGAACACGAAGCAACTACCTCTAAGATCAGTGATGATCAATTGATGTATTGTCAACAAAGAGGTTTGAGTGAAGAGGACTCGGTAAATCTTATAGTCAATGGATTTTGCAAGGAAGTATTTAAAGAACTTCCCATGGAATTTGCGGTTGAAGCACAGAACCTATTAAACGTCACCCTCGAGGGAGCTATTGGTTAAGAGTATGTTAGAAATAGAAAAATTAAATGTATCGGTAGAAAATAAAATTATCTTAAATGACTTTTCGCTTAAGATTAATCCAGGAGAAGTACATGCAGTCATGGGGAAAAATGGTGCTGGAAAAAGCTCATTAGCTCAGGCAATCATAGGAAATAGTAATTATTCTATTAATTCTGGAAAGATTAAATTTAATGGCTCTCTAATTAATGATTTAGAGATTAATGAACGAGCCCTCCTGGGAATCTTTCTTGCATTTCAATACCCTATTGAGATACCAGGTGTTAATAATACTTACCTATTACGCTCGGCGTTGAATGCAAAATTAAAGTCTGAGGGCAAAGATGAAATTGATTCATTTGATTTCTTAAAGTTGATTAAAACCTTGATGAATAAAATGAATATCTCTGATGAATTTATTCATCGTTCAGTAAATGAGGGCTTCTCAGGCGGTGAGAAGAAAAAAAATGAAGTATTACAGATGTTACTTCTAGAGCCAAAACTTTGCATTCTGGATGAGACGGACTCTGGATTAGATGTAGATGCCTTAAAAATTGTTTCTAATGGGGTCAATGAATTAAGAGACTCAGAAAGATCATTTTTAATCATTACTCACTACAAAAGATTATTAGAATTAATAAAACCTGATTTAGTTCATGTAATCGCTAATGGCACTATAGTTAAAACCGGTAATGCGACGCTTGCTGATGAGCTAGATAAAAAAGGCTTTGATTGGGTTTAGTTATGAGCGCTACTCTAATAAATAGCACGATCAAATCAAGAGAACTGATTCAAGAAGTGGAGATAGAGGAAAAGCTAAACTCTATGCGAATACCTATAATGTCTGGACGTCATATTATATGTGATAAAGAAAAATTAATTATTGATGATCGCCTTATCAGTAAGCTTGATATTAACTATGACAGCAATAATGATATTTTACGTTTAACAACGCATAAAAATAGTGAAACTATTAATTTAAACTTCTTTTCAATTATCCATCATGATAGTTATTTATTGCCAAAAATAATCATAGAATGCGTTTCAGATACAAGCTTATTTTTTCAAGAGATTGATCTTGATAAAAATAATGATATTGAGGTGAGTATAAATAAAAATATTGAATTTCTTTTATCATTGAACTCGAAAGTACATCACATTTATATATCTAAATTTAATAAAAATACTAATATTGAAAAAGATCTAAGTTGTAATATAGCTGACAATGCTTCATATGAATATAGTTCCATTCAAAGGCCGCTAAGCCATGTCAAGATTGATTCTACAATCAAACTGAATGGAGAAAACGCAAAATGTAACTTTGCTGAAGCTATTCAACTTGATGAAAAAGCAAACTTTTCACATATACTTAAAATTGCTCATCATGCTTCCTCAACGATTAGCAAACAAAGACATAATCTTATTGCAAATGGAGAGTCTTCGGGAAAGTTTCATGGAACAATATTTGCTGAAAAAAATATATATAATATTGAGGCTGATCAGTTAAGCAAAAACCTATTACTCTCAGATGATGCAAATATTAAGTCTTTTCCTATTCTTGAAATATATACCGATAGCATAAGGTGTTCTCATGGATCAAGTGTTGGCATGATTAATGAAAACCAGCTCGCCTATCTTATGGCAAGAGGTATTGAAAAAAAACTTGCTATAAATATGATTATTGAAGGATTGCTTAACGATATATTGCCCCATGAAAAAAACCAATTAATTAGATCATTGCTAAATTAAGAGAATACTATGAAGTCAATAAAAAAGGATTTTCCAATTCTGTCAAAAAAAGTTAATGGAAAAAGACTTTCATATCTTGATAATGCGGCATCTACTCAAAAACCTAAAGCTGTAATCGATGCCCTAAGTCATTATGAAATGAATTTGCATGCTAATGTACATCGTGGTATTCATCGTTTGTCTCAAGAGGCTACTTATGAGTATGAAAAAGTAAGAGAGAAAATAAAAAATTATATTCATGCAGAACAAGTCGATGAAATTATATATACCAAAGGTACAACTGAAAGTATTAACCTTTTAGCAACATCACTCGCAAAGTTATATATCCATAAAAATGATGAGATAGTAATATCTACTGCAGAACATCATGCAAATATAGTGCCCTGGCAACAAGCGTGCCAAATTACGGGAGCAAAACTTGTTGTTTGTCCGATAGATCAAAATGGTGATATAGAATTAGATGCTTTTAATTCATTGCTTTCACCTAGAACAAAAATTGTTTCTATTTCCCATATCTCTAATGTTCTCGGCTCAATTAATCCAATTGAAACAATGATTAAAAACGCAAAAAAGTATGGAGCAATCACAATCATAGATGCTGCACAGTCTATTGCTCATTTGCCAATTGATGTTACTCAGCTTGGATGTGATTTTCTTACCTTCTCTGCTCATAAAATTCATGGTCCAACTGGAACAGGCATTTTATATGGAAAATACGCACATCTAACTGCAATGCCACCTTTTATGACAGGGGGTGACATGATTAAAACAGTATCTTTTGAAAAAACTACTTTTAATTCTCCCCCTTACAAATTTGAGGCAGGGACCCCTAATATTTCTGGTGTCATTGGGCTTGGATATGCCATTGATTACCTTAGCCAATTTAGTTGGGATGAAAAATTAAATTATGAAAATAGTTTAACTAAATATTTAATTGAATCTCTATCAACAATTCATGGGCTTAGGATTATTGGCAATCCTAGCAAAAGATCTGCAATTGCTTCCTTTGTCCTCGACGCTGCGCACCCCCATGATATCGCTACAATACTGGATGAGCATGGTGTTGCTATTCGAGCTGGCCATCATTGCGCAATGCCCTTAATGGAACATCTTAAGCTTCCGGCAACAGCAAGGGCATCTCTATCACTCTATAATGATAAAGAAGATATTGATCAGCTTTGCAATGCTATTGAGGATACAAAGAGAATATTTCAATGAGCAACTTAATTGAACTATACAGAGATCTTATTTTGGACCATAATAAAAATCCTCGTAATTTTGGTGAGCTTCAAAACGCTACTAAATCAATAGAGGGGGTCAATCCACTTTGTGGGGATAAATTAAAATTATTTTTATTGCTAGAAAATGACCTGATTAAAGATATTTCTTTTATTGGAACAGGTTGTGCGATTTCTGTCGCAAGCGCATCGATGATGACTGAAAATGCGAAGGGTTTGGATGTTAATCAATGCCTAGAGCTGTATGCCATGGTACATAGTATGCTCATAGGAAAAGATGAAATTGATGTAGAGCGTCTTGGAAAAATTATGGCTTTATCTGGTGTCAAAGCCTACCCAAGTCGTGTGAAGTGCGCAAGTCTCTCATGGCACGCTCTTAAACAAGCACTATCAACTAACCAGCTAACGGCATCAACAGAATAATGTATCACACAAATGAACCTGTAACTTTTAATAGAAATTGCTCTGTCACATTGATACCAAATGGTGATGAAGTAGAACTTCCAGAAGGTGCTTTTGGTTATATTACACAAGAACTTGGAGGGTCTTTTACTATCTACATAGAAGGGAATCTTTTTAGACTATCAGGTAAAGACGCTGATGCGATTGGTAAAGAGGCAATCATAATACCAATAATTCAAAATCCTAAGGATTATGATCATGTGAGTGAAATTATTTGGCAACAACTCAAAACATGTTACGACCCAGAAATTCCTGTCAATATTGTTGATTTAGGACTTATTTATAAATGCGAGGTCTTGCATGAAAAGGACACTGATGAAAACTATCAAGTAATTATTGATATGACATTAACTGCTCCTGGATGTGGAATGGGCCCTATTCTCATGCAAGATATTAAAGAGAAGATTGAAGGCCTCTCATGTATATCTACTTGCAATGTTGAGTTAGTTTTTGACCCGCCATGGAACCAGTCTATGATGTCTGATGAGGCAAAGCTGCAAACGGGAATGCTTTAGTGAAAAAACTCCTTCTTGTGAGGCATGCTGATTCTTTATCTGCCCGCGCCCTTGAAAAGGATATCAATCGGAGTCTCTCACCAAAAGGCTTTGAACAATGCGCTCTCCTAGCTAATTCAATCAAACTATTAAATATTTATATTGATCATGTAATAGTGAGTCATTCTATAAGAACGCAAGAAACATGCAATTCCGTCGAAGCTAATCTAAATCTAGTCCTTCCAAAAGAGCTTGATGCAAAGCTCTACCAAAATTTATCTGATGAAATATTAGAGTTAATTGAAAATAAGCTACAAATATTTGAAACTTTAATGATCATTGGGCATAACCCCTCGCTCTCTAAAATTAGCTCTTTCTATTTAGATCAGAATGTTGTCATTAATACATCAGGAATGATTGCCATTAACCTAAAAGAAACTGCGAATAATAAATTTACCTTTGACGCATTGATTCATGCGCATGAGTCAATCATTTTTTAATGAGGCAATAGGAAAAGCGCAGGAAAATAAGCTACAAGAAGTACAAAAAGAAGCAGTATTACAAAAAATGGTATTGTTGAAATATAGATCTGTGTAATGCTTTTTTGAAATTTATTGGAGGCAATAAATAAATTGAGCCCAATAGGAGGGGTTATAAAACCAATCTCCATTAACAAGATAAATAATATACCTAAATGTATGCTGTTCACTTCGTATAAAGTGGCTAGAGGAAGTAGAATTGGTAGCACAATAATTATGGCCGAATATATGTCTAAGATGGCGCCAATCAGTAAAAGAAAAATAATTAGAAATACAAAAAAAGAAAATTTTGATCCGACAATTTGGGACATATACTCAAATATTAATTGAGGAATTTGCTGATCAATAATTATATTTGTCGAAGCTAGAGAAAGACCTAGGATAATAAATATCGCGCCGACAAGAGTCATAGACTCTTGAACTGCAATAATTATATCTTCTTTCTTAAGATCTTTTGATATGAAAAACTCAACAATAAAAATATAGAGAACAGAAAACGCCGCAATCTCTGTAATAGCAAGCAACCCATTATAAATAGTCATAACGACAGCAATAGGCAAAAATACCTCAAGCCACATAGCTATTTTTTTATTATTTTTTGGAGCCTTTATATTTAAATTTCTTTTTTGGGTAGAGCCTTTTGATAAAAATATTGAGTGTAAGTAGAAAATAAAAATTAATACCGTTCCAGGCATAATTGCAAATCTAAAAAAGTCATAGACGGGAATTTCAGCGATGATGGCATACAAGATCATCGGAAGAGAAGGGGCAAATAATAATCCTAAGCCACCAGAAGTTGTTATGAATCCATACAAATAATTATTGCTAAACCGATCATTAAGCAATGAATAAAGCAAAGAACCAAATGCAATAATAGTAATTCCAGAAGAGCCTGTAATAGCCCCAAAAAAGATAGCTAAAAATAGTGATAAGAAAATTAGATTATTTGGAATTAGTTTAAAAAAGGTACTTGAGAAATAAATGAGTCTCTTAGGTGCCTCTGATTTTGCTAAAAGGTATCCCGTCAGTGTAAATAGTGGAAGTGCTAATAACATTGGAATATTGGACATATTAAAAAATTCAAGAATTATAACTACAAGAGGAATTTCAGCTTCAGAATAAGATGTGAGAGCCATGCCTGCTATCAAGGAGTATATTGGTACGCCTATAATGAAGAGCAATAAAAATAATAAAAAGATCATTTTTTTCTAGCAAGTGTATTTATTAGATTCGTTAGATGAATCATAAAATGATTGAAAAACATATAAGGAATAATCAACTGTAAAATCCAAAGGCTAATCTCGCCAGTATAAATATCACCAAACTCAAAACTACTTTGAACTAACTCTAAAGAAAAATAAAAGAGACTAAAAGCAATAATTAGACACCAAATATCTATGATGCATTCAAGAAAATACCTATACTTGGCTGAAGCAAAACGACTAAATGTATCAATGCTAATGTGTCGCTGGAAATGTGTGGCAAGGATGGCACCAAACATCGCAATATAAAATGTCATCATTCTTACTATCGCATCGAGACCTTGGATTGAATAAGAAAAAAAATTTCTAGAGAGCACTTGGAGTGTAATGATAATTACGATTACACCAATAAGAAAGGTACAAAATAATGATTCTGCTTTCCTTAGCTTATCCCCTAAGGCTGCGCACCGATCAATGAACAATTTCACGTTTATTGAGCTCTATACTCATTTAAGATTGAGTAAATACTTTCTAGGGATTCTGTATCAATATTTCGATTTAATCTTATCTGATCTATCCCCTCATCTACCCTGGCATACCATTGATCTAAAGAATTTTGATCAATGGAGGTAATTTGTAAACCGAATTGACTTAAAACGTTTAACGCTTGCTGATGATCACTTTCTGCAAGAGCATCTAAATCTAAGGATGCATTATTTAAATGGGTTGCTACAATCAATTGATCTTGGGGACTTAATCTATTGAATGCTCGGTTATCGATTACCAGCGTTCCAATGGTATACAAAATAGGTAAATCTACCATATACCTCACAATGGTGTGCCATTGGAGAATTAGCGCTGCAGAAGTTGTTGCACTTACAATATCAACAAGACCGGTCTGCAACCCCAATAATACATCGCTGATAGGCATTTCTATTGGGGATAAATCTAAAGCTTCTAGAGCAGAAAAGCTGATAGGGTCACCTTCTGGAGACCAAACCCTTAATGAGGAAAGCTGCTGTAAATTCCTTATTGGCTCTTTAGAAAAAACATATGCATACCCTCCTGTTATAAGCCCAAAGCTTTTTAAACCAGCATCACCTAACTGATCAATTAAAATCTGATCATATCGCTCTCGAACGTTATTGACCTCTTCCGTATCTCTAAATAGAAAGGGAATAGTATAGTTATTTAACCCCGCATATCTTTGTATTAATCCTGATGCAGTAAACATTCCTCCATTTAACTGACCAAATCTCATTTTTTGCAATACTTGATTCTCATCTCCCATGACCCCGCCGGCATAGTATCTAATAGAAACCCTTCCATCGGTTTGCTCATAAATATCATCTGCTGCGGTACTAAATCGTTGCATCCATGCAGAACCTTCAGGAGCAAGTGTTGCTATTTTAAATTCAGTATTTTGTCCCCATATTGGATTGAAAAAGAATATAGAAAAAACCAATAAAAGATTTTTAATTAAAATATTCATCACTGCCCTCAAGTAAATACAAAGCTCGCTCTTTCGCTTTTGTATTAAATAGGTTAAAAGCTTTGCTTTCAATATTACTTTCGATGACCTCAGTTAAAACTTGATCATGAAGCTCTTGATCAAAAATAGCTCTTGCATAATATTCCGCATAACTCACTCTTGCCCCTAGGTTTTCTCCATTAGAATGCTCAAAGGCAAAGTTAAAATTTTCGTTAGCTTGATCAAGCTTTCCGCCTAATGAGGGCGGAATAAGAGATTGAGTTATTGCTAAAATTTCATAGGGGGATCCATTTTGATAGTATGGATCAATTGCTATTACGGTCTCTAAAAGCATTTGTAACCATGGCAAAAAAGCAATGCTTTCCCAGGTAGCTCCTTGAGTTCGAATAAGATTTGACCAAGAGAGAGTAAACAGCCATATCGAATCAAGACTATCAACATGAGCAGAACCTAATGACCCAGAAAAGGATATAAAATCTCTCTCATTAATTGATGTGCACAAAATGGCATCAACTAAGCATAATGCGCTTGAAGCATACAAATAAGAGCGCTCTGCTAGCTCAAGCGCTCGCTCTTGATCCCCTAAATCAGCATAAAAGGTTGAATAAAGCGAATAGAGTGAGGATCCACTGAATAAATAATCTATATTCTCAGGATTATTGGCAATCAAAGCATCATTAACAATAATGTATGTGGGTAAAGCTGAGAATACGATTGAAGGGTCTTTTTGTGCCGTGATGGAATTACCTACCAAGGTAGGAATTTCCCCATCGACAGGTATTGGAAGATCTACGGTGATGCATCCACTCAAAAGGAAAGCTATGAATGAGAAATAAATGATTCTAGTCATAATTAATTATGAGTTTACTAAAGAATCCAGGGTTAAAAAAAGTCTTTTAGTTAAGCTTTTCTTTAATTCTTGCAGATTTACCGCTTCTTTCTCTTAGGTAATAAAGTTTTGCTCTTCTCACATCACCCCTACGTTGGATCTTAACGCTATCAATGAGGGGACTATGGGTCTGGAAAACCCTCTCTACACCTTCACCATGAGAAATTTTTCTCACGGTAAAAGAGGAATTAATACCACGATTTTTCTTTGCAATCACTACACCTTCATAAGCTTGAAGGCGCTCTCGATTGCCTTCGCTTACTTTCACTTGAACAACAACTGTATCTCCAGGTCTAAAGTCTGGCAGATCGGTTTTAAGCTGCTCTTTATTTAAATCTTCTATAATTTTAGACATCTTATTAAAGGGATAATTTTAAAAAATGCATTTTATAACAACTGGCATGAAAAACATACATAAATCTTCTTAGGATTGGTGTTATAAAGCTACTCAGCCTTATGTTTTTTTTATCAAATGTAACAAATCAGGTCGATATTTTCGGGTTCTCTGGAGCCTCATGTCATCTCTCCAAATTTTAATTTTTTTATGGTCACCGCTTAGCAGGACCTCTGGAACTTTCATTCCATCAATTTCTTCAGGACGAGTATAAACTGGATAATCTAAGAGCCCATCCTTAAATGATTCCTCATCGAGAGAGACTTCATTTCCAAGCACTCCTGGGACTAATCTTGACGTAGCATCAATCACCGAGAGAGCTGCAAGTTCACCACCAGAGAGAATAAAATCTCCTACCGATAACTCTTCCATAGAACAGATTTCATATACCCTTTCATCAATTCCTTCATATCGAACACATATTAAGATGTTATTCCTGTTATTGATCATTTCATGAGCAACCTCATGATTAAATTTTCGACCACCAGCAGATAAAACATAGATGACAGGGCTTTCCATAGCTCTGATTGCATCTAGGAGAGCTTTTTTTATAGGCTCATACATGAGCGCCATCCCTGCTCCGCCTCCATAGATATGATCATCAATTTTATTATTGGGAGATGAAGCGTATTCACGAATTGAAAAAGTATTAATACCTATAAGACCCATCTTAACAGCCCTACCTAACACTCCATACTTGAGTGGGGTATCAAGAATCTCAGGAATTGGCGCAATCACCGAAAAGTTTAATTTGCAATCATTCATCCCATTCAACAAATATTTTTTTATTTTCTATATCTACATTGCTGACATAAACATTTATAGCAAAGGGTATTAGGACCTCTTTTTTTGCACCTTTTATTACCATGACATCTTTGCCACCCGTTTCAATCATTTGAGTTACCTGACCGAGATGAGTCTTATTTTGATCATATACATTACATCCAATAATATCTTGCCAATAATATTCATTTTCATTTAAATCAGGAAGTGAATCGCGGTGAATATAAATTAGCTTTTGATTTAATATTTTAATCATTTCTTTACTGTCAAACCCGATGATTTTTACAATATGCTTATTACTAATCTTAGAAATCAATTCAATCTTGATCAAAGAAAGCTCTTTTCCGTCTTCAATATAAAGCTCTTCGCCTGATATCAAAATCGATAGATCGCTTGCAAAAGTACTTATATGGCACCAACCCTTAAAACCATAGGGAGAGCATATTTTAGCAATGGGGATAAATTTTTGATCTGGCCAATTAGACAATTAGCTAACTTGACTGGTCTGAAAGTCCTTAATTAAACTTTTAACGCGGTGGGACACTTGTGCACCCTGCTCGATCCAATGATTAGCACGTGCTAAATTAATATTTAGCTTCTGCTCTTTGTCATTTGCCAAAGGATTAAAAAATCCTATTCGCTCGAGATTTTTACCATCTCTTTTAGAGCGACTATCAGCAACTATAATGTGATAGTAAGGTCTTTTATTGGCCCCATGCCTTGCTAATCTTAAAACAACCATTTTAATTCCATATTTGGTAAGGTGGTTATTGTATTGTTTATTCTTTGAAAAATAAATAATTTCCGCATTAATAATAGTATTTTCTTGACATTAAAGTCAGATAACTTAAAACTGTAACCTGATTAACTGATTAGGAGCTCACATAATTGGGCGATGACCAGAGTATAAGTCTACTTATAGGCTTACTGTTTTTTTTATTAATTCTTTCTGCACTAACCTCTTGTTCTGAAGCTGCACTTTTAGCTGTCAATCGTTATCGATTAAAGCATAAGGCGCTTAAAGGAAATAAAGCTGCAATACTTACAGAAAAACTTCTAGAGAAGCCTGATCGGCTCATTGGTCTTATTTTATTAATTAATAATGCTGTTAATGTATCCAGCGCATCTATTGTTACGTTGATTTCCCTTAGAATTGGTGGAGAGGGAGCGTTAGTGATTGGATCACTTATACTTACCTTAGTGCTACTTATTTTTGCTGAAATTACACCAAAAACTTTTGCCGTAAAATATCCCTCAAAGATTGCGCTACCAGCCTCATTGATTTATTACCCATTATTAAAAATCTTTAGTCCTTTAGTGTTTTTCGTTAGCTTTATTGTAAACCTTGTCCTTAAACTATTTGGTTTTGACTCGAATGATCTTAAGGGACAAGCCTTGAATTCTTCTGAGTTAAAGGCAGCAGTGACCGAATCAGCTGAGTATGTACCTGATGATCATCAGCAAATGCTTCTTACTATTCTTGATTTAGAAAATATCAATGTAGATGATGTTATGGTTCCAAGACAGGAAATAATTGGATTGGACCTCAATGAGCCTTGGAATGACTCTATCAAAATACTTAAATCAACTAAATACTCAAGATTGCCATTATATCGAGATGATATCGATCAAATCATCGGTGTGGTCAGAGTTCGAGATGTCCTCTCAGATATTATGAATCCTGAGTTTAATGAGTCACAGCTCCTAAGAAAGATTCAAGCGCCTTTTTACATTCCAGAAGGTACCCCATTAAGTAAACAGCTTATTAACTTTAAGGAGCATAACCACAGGTTTGCTTTTGTAGTTGATGAGTACGGAGACATTCAAGGCATTGTTACCATAGAAGATGTTATAAGAGAGATTATTGGTGATATCAATAAAATTGATAAGTCCTCAGATCTTGAATTGCATAAGCTATCTGACAACAAATATCGCGTTGATGCAGGAATGAGCATAAGAAAGGTTAATCGCCTGCTCGCATGGACCATGCCTAATAAGGGACAAACCACTATAAATGGCTTAGTCCTAGAACTATTAGGCGAGATGCCAGAAAAAGGTCATAATTTTGCTATTGAGAACTATATAATTGAAATCTTGGATAGCAATGACCATATGATCAAGACGGTTAGTATCGAGCAACTTCAAAGTACCTAAAGAATAGGTACGCCCTCACCGTAATTATCAGGAATATAATTTTCAAATTTAGTATATTCACCCAAAAAGGTAAGAAGAAAATCTCCAGTAGGTCCGCTTCTTTGCTTGCCAATAATGATATCGGCTATTCCTCTCTTAGGCGTCTCTGGATCATATACCTCTTCACGATAAATAAATAATATCAGATCCGAGTCTTGTTCAATTGCTCCAGATTCCCTCAAATCACTCATTACGGGTCTTTTATCTTGTCTACTCTCAATGCCTCGATTTAGTTGCGAGAGTGCAATGATTGGGATATCTAATTCTTTAGCCAAAGATTTTAAAGATCTTGAGATTTCGGATATCTCAGTTGCCCTATTTTCTTTCGTTCCTGAGACACTCATTAACTGTAAATAATCTACGATAATTAATCCCAAGTTATGCTCACGCTTCAATCGTCGAGCTCTAGCACGAAGTTCAATAGGAGTAAGTGATCCAACATCATCGACCCATATAGGAGCGTCTGAAAGCATCGTACCCGCAGAATTCACGCGTGACCAATCCTCACCGCTAAGTTTTCCATTTCTAAGTTTAGACTGATTGATACGTCCGATTGAAGAGAGCATCCTCATAGATAGTTGCTCTGATGACATCTCCATACTAAAGATTCCAACTGGTATCTTGTGTCCAATAGAGGCATTTTCAGCAATATTCACCGCAAGACTTGTTTTTCCCATGGATGGTCTTCCTGCTATCACAATTAAATCGCCTCTTTGAAGGCCAGAAGTATATTCGTCCAATTTATTGAATCCGGTCGGTACACCAGTAATATCTTTTCCAGACTTAGCTAACATATCCAGACGATCAATAACATTGGGTATAAGGTCTTTTACTTGCTTAAATCCGAGCTTAATACCCCTCGAATTATCATAAATTTCATATACCTTCTTTTCTGCCTCGTCCAAAAGCTCTTCCGTGGAAGCCCCATCTGGATTTCTAACGCTTGTTGCAATCTCTGCGCTGATACTTAGTAACTTTCTTAGAACAGCTTTATTTCTAATAATTTCTGCATAAGCTTTTATATTCGCTGAGCTCGGTGTTGAATTAATTATCTCAGTAATATAATCAATACCGCCGATGCTTGACAATTCATCTCTTGAGGCAAGAAGCTCTGAAACAGTAATTGCATCAACCGTTCCCCCTTCGCCCTGTATTTTTTCAATACAAGAAAAAATAATCTTATTCTCTCTTTTAAAAAAGTCCTGGCTATTTACTTCATCAGCAATTTTATCCCAAGATGATGGATCAATTAGTAGCCCCCCCAAAACCGATAACTCTGCTTGAATTGAACTTGGCGGTAGCTCCAGATTTAAATCATCTTTTGATCTTCTTGCTCCAAGCTTATCTGGCTGCAAGCTCATTTTTACTCAGAGACTGCTTCAGGAATGATCGAGAGCAGAATAGTAGCATCAACTTCTGCATGCAAATGGATTTTTACCTCATACTCACCAATTGCCTTAAAGGGCCCATCAGGAAGTCTAACTTCGGATCGATTTACCTCTACACCTGAAGCTGTACATGCATCTGAGATATCTATTGGACCAATTGAGCCGAAAAGTTTTCCTTCAGGACCAGCTGCGCTAGTCACAGATATTGTTTTACCCTCTAAAGCTAAAGCTCTTTTTTTAGCTTGGTTAATATCCTCGAGTGCTTTTGCCTCAAATTCCGCACGCTTTGCTTCATATAGTTTTAAGTTTTCCTCATTGGCTACTTTTGCTTTACCTTGGGGAATGAGAAAATTTCTGCCATAGCCTGATGCGACTTTTACTATCTGACCAATCTCTCCAAGATTATCTACTTTTTCTAATAAAATAACGTTCATTTTGATCCTATAAAATTAAATTTTCTGAGATTAAGAAATATATCCATGATACCAATAATCACTAATATAAGTGAGAGAAAATTAGATGTTAATGGTATAAAAAACATTAAGTAAATTAAAAATAACGCCTGCTTGGGAATTGAAAACCTTACAAATAAAAAGTGCAAGAAGGATAATCCAGAAAAAAATAAAGCTGTTAAGCAAAGCATTGTAAGTTGATTGACGATACTAAGCTCAAAAAAGAATGAAAGAGAATAGATTATTATTGAGGCCGTGCCCAGAAATTGTCCTAACCTTAAATTTATAAATTCATCATAAAGAGGCCTCAAAGCATGAAAATGAGAACACCAGGCATAACTTAAAAGCAAAGTTATAAAAGCATATATGTATACCAGCCATACAATACTTAAATAAAAATACTCATACATAACTTCTCTCATTATCGATATATCAACATTGCTTGCCTCAAGGGCTGGATGTAATTGTGTTAGGACTTGATCAATAAAATTATGAGGCGTATCAAAGATTAAACTAATTATTAATATAATAATATAAGATAATATTGTAAGTATTTGAAATATATATATAAATGAAATATTCTTTCTTAGAAATATTCCGTATAAAAACCCAAGGCATAATGAAAACAAAACATATACAAAGGTAAATATGACATTTATACCCATAGCGCTTGCAATAAATATTGATAGTATTATGGTTATGCCGGCGTAATTGAGTAAATGTTTTGTATGATTTTTTAATGAAATTAAAGCAAAAAACGAGGATTGCAATAATGGAAATAGAATGTAGGACAATTGCAAAATAATAATAATACGCAACGGACTGCCAGAAGCCCACTTTAAGAAATTAATCACTGCTTTTGATTAATGCCTATCAGTATAGGGTAAAAGGGATAAAAATCTTGCTCGTTTGATCTCAGTAGAAATTCTTCTTTGCTCAAAATTAGTAGTTCCACTCACTCTACATGGAATTATCTTTCCATTCTCAGTTGTATGTTTTTTAAGAAAATCTAAATTTTTATAATCTATAGTTGTATCTTTGCTCATTACTTATTCCTCACTCTCTGGTGTTGAAAGAACATCTGTTATTTGATCAATTTCATCATTAGAATCAGCAGGCTTTTCTTTCCCGGGCTCTTGATTAGATTCAATATTATTCTTGACTATAGAATCTTTAGAATTATCTATCTTTTTAATCTGAGAGGGCAATACATCCTCTTTTTCTCTTCTTAATTCATCTTCTCTTTCTTTCCCAAGGAACGATTGATGCGTAATTGCATGATCTCTTTTAATGATCAAATACCTGAGTACAGCATCATTGAATTTAAATGATGATAAGATCTCATCAAGGGGTGCTTTAGAGCATTCTACATTTAATAGAATATAGTGTGCCTTATGAATCTTCTCGATAGGATGTGCAAGCATCCTTCTTCCCCAGTCCTCTTCCCTATGAATGAAGCCACCAGATTCAGTGATAGTTTTTTTATACTTCTCAACCATAGCGGGAACTTGCTCGCTTTGATCTGGATGTACAATAAATACAATTTCGTAATGTCTCATATATCTCCCTATGGTTTTCGTTTCCCTTACTTAATGATGAAACAAAGAGTAAGCAGGAATCATATATCAATCAAATAATTAGCTCAAGTCTTTATTGCCCCTGTTAGCCATAATATGACTAAGGACTACGCCAGATGCTACGGATACATTAAGACTTTCAATTTTTTTTGACATAGGAATTTTAACCATAAAGTCCATTTTATCTCTTGTGAGCCTTCTTATTCCTTTTCCCTCAGAACCCATGACTACTGCCATTGGATGGTCTGGTTTTATATCAAATATTGAATCACTTGCCTCTTGGTCTGCACCATAAAACCAAATTCCGTATGACTTTAGTTTTTCGATAGCGCTTGCAAGATTTACACAGGTATAAATATCTAGTATTTGATCAGCACCGCAAGAAACTTTAGATACGGTATCTGAAATTCCTGCAGATTTGTTTTGTGTGATCAAAACGCAATCCACTCCAAATGCAAGCGCAGACCTTAAGCATGCTCCTAAGTTATGAGGATCAGAAATTTGATCTAGTATTAACATTAAAAATGACTGTTTTGGGGATTTAAAATTTGAATAATAATCCTCAAGTAACTTTAATTTCTTTGATTTATTCTCAATAACGATACCTTGATGGTTGCCATCACTGGATAAATCATCAAGCATTTTTTTACTTACCTCTTTATAGTTAATTCCTAGTAATGTCAGTTCTTTTGTAATTTTCTTGATTTTATCTTTCTCGACATAATTACCAAGATAAATATTAATTATATCTTCAGGTCTATTTTCAATAACTGATAGGCAACTATGTAGACCAAAAATAATATTCTTTTTCATTGGATTAAATATTCCATTGCATGAATTGGGGATTAAATTGACTAATTAAATAAATTATCGATAAGAGTAAAATGATTAATGAAATAGTTTCTGTAAATCTATTTCCTGGACTTTTTCTTACAAATGTACGCTTCTTGTTTGAGGCATAACCTCTGACATCTAACGCCATGGCTTGAACCTGCCCATTCCTTAGACCTAAAACCAGCATTGCAAATACCAGGTGCCTGAATCGATGTATCTTTTTTCTAAAACCTTTAAGCTCAAAACCAAGATTTCGAACCTTCTGAGTTAATAAAATCTCTAATGCAAGCTTAATAAATCTTGGAAACAGTATTAAACCTAGAACTGGAGCATGCACATATCTATAATTCCAACCACGTTCAGTGAAATTTTGAACAAGATCGCTTGGATGAGTGGTAAATGCAAAAGTAAGCCCTGCCATCGCTAAAGTAAGAAATCTTAGTCCTAATAAAGCACCAAAACCTAATGCTGACCATGTTAAATCCTTAAACGGTGTACTGATTGCAATTAAGTCAGAGCCAGCAGTAACTTGACCACCATAAAAAAAGGGAAACACGGAAGAGATAATAAAAACAAAGGGTAGAATAATTTTTCCAAAATTCCAGTACAGCTTGTAAGGGATATTAGTTAAAAATATTGCTGAGCAAAATGCAAAAAGGAATAAACTAACAGCAACACTGAGGCTTGTATTAAATATCGCAACAAAAGAAATACTTAAAATAATCATCAACTTAGTATAAGGACTTAACCGATGGATAAATGAATCGCCTTGCTGATAGGTAATTTTAAAATTATCCATTTATCTCCTTGATGATACTTTCTAGGACTACATCATAATTTGAGTAGTCAGACAAATTAAAATAGTTATTTAGCCTAGCAATACATGGTGATTCTAGATGAGCCTCCTCTAATAATTTTTCCTCATTGAAAAACACCTTTGGATTTCCATCAAAAATGACTTTTTCTTTGAGGACAATCACTCTATTTGCATATTCACTGACTATTTTCATATCATTTGTCATAAAAATAATAAGCGTTCCTGAGGCTGCAAGATCTTTCAGCAATAACATCAAATTTTTTGCCTGTCTAAAATCTTGTCCAAATGTTGGTTCATCTAGTATAAGAACTTTTGGTTTTGAGATAATCATGGATGCAACCGATAGTCTTCTTTTTTGACCATGCGATAGAATATAAGGACTCGCATCTCTTCTACTCCAAAGATTTACGAGTTCAAGCACCTCTTTTACTTTTTTATTTATTGCACTTTCATCTATGTTTTTGTCACGAATACCATGCTGAATTTCATTAAAAACTGTATTCCTAACAAACTGCTTTTCAGGTATTTGAAATATATAACTGATTGTATTTGTGATTTCCTCAAGGTTCAGATTTCTAATATTTTCATCGTGTATGAACACCTCGCCTGAGTAATTATGATAGATACCAGCAATTATTGATCCTAAAATTGATTTACCTGAACCATTTGCTCCAGCAATGGCAACCATCTCTCCTGATTTGAATGACAAATTAATAGAGTTGAATAAATCACCCGTGTTGACATTGCTTAATTTTAATACTTCAGATAATTGGTTAGTTTCTAATTGATCTATATGCCTAGATAACTTTTGGCTTAATTGAGCTTGTAGTTTTTGGAACAAAGATTCATAAGTAACATCTATTGAATCTCCTATATCCATACCTCTCTTTTTAAGGTCGAGTGAAATTTCGCTAGCCTGCGGAATCCATAAACCTAATTCATCTCTAGCTCTAAGACCAATCTCGCTTAGAAATGATTCTGGTGTAAACGGTCCTAAAACTTTGTTATGTTCAATATGAAAAATTTCATCGACGATTGGAAAGACTTTATCGACTTCATGCTCGATTAATACAATGGTCATATCCAGCTCATCGCGAAGTCTATTCACCAACTTGATGATTTCATCTTTGCCTTGTGGATCAAGATTAGAGGTGGGTTCATCGAGAATGAGAACCTTTGGCCTTAATGCAACCATAGATGCCAAAACTAACCTTTGCTTTTCTCCAGTCGAGAGCTCATTAACGCTAACCTCCTCTTTCCCTAAAAGGCCAACCCATAGTAGGGCATCCTTTACCCTGATAATAATCTCGCTTTTCTCTAAGCCATAATTCTCTAAAGCAAAGCTAACTTCTTCCTCTACAGTTAGGCATACGGTTTGATCTTCAGGATTCTGAAAGACAATATTTACATTTCGAAATCTTTTATCTTTTGGAATTGAGTCTCTCGATTGCAGTTGATCAAGATCATTTTCTATCCAAATCATCCCTTCGTAGGCTCCACCATAATAATCAGGGTAGATACCAAGAATATTTAAGGCCAAGGTGCTTTTTCCAGCACCGCTCTCACCTACCAACAATACAATTGATTTTTTCTTAATAGTCAGACTAACCGAGTTTAATTGAGCATCTGATTGTTTTTTATTTTTTCTATCAAACCAGAAAGAGTAATCATTAAACTCAATCACCTGATCTTCTTTTTTCTCTTTAATTTTAATTTCACTGCTTTTGCTCGTTTCAACATTTAGTGATGGTGGCTGATCAAGTGAATTCACACCTGCGACTTCAAGTCCTCTTCCTAGGTACCAAGTCGTAAAACCCCACAAAGTGCCTCCAACTGAAGCTATGCCCATTGATACCAATGCCCAAAATGTTCCATCAGCTAATTGAAATCCTCCCTGACCAACAAATAAAGCCACTTGATTAGCAACTGAAGTTACAGCGACAGAGAGTACAAACAATAAAGAGCCACCCCTCCATCTAAGCAATGGAAAAATTAATGCGCCAAATGAAACTGGAAATAAAGCATAAAATAATAATATCGGTCCATCAGGATCCCCAGAAAACCATCTAACCAAAGCAGTGACTGCAACAGCCAAAACAGGTACCATTGCCCGTTTTCTTAAATAGGCACCAAGAAAAATTAATATCCATGTAGTACCGTTATAAAAAGCATATATTGCAAAACCAACAGGGCCAGTTGCCCATACAGTTCTCTCTAAAAATCCTAATAAGCCGAATATTTCTACTACTGCCTGACACACGCCTAGTAATACAGCTATGACAATATCCATCGTATCAAGCGAAAAGTCCTTCTTGATACTATAGGTGGGCTTCATTCTACCTGAGCATCTTCTGCGGTATCAAACAGGGGGTCATAATCAAGCTGTGGGTTGGTTGGTCTTGATTCAGCAGATGGAGGTCTTTGTAACCTTTCCTGATCTTGATTGCCCAGCATGATGACATCAAATACAGGTAAATATCGAATTGGAGATCTTATAAAATTTCCTCCAATAAGATCATTCATAAATAATATGAGCGCAATGGTAATGATGCTGGATCCAATTACGGCACTTAGAATGCGAAGATATTTCATACTCAATATTTTATCAGTGTTATAAATTAAAAAAGCCGCAAAAAAAGCGGCTTTTTTATTTATTTGAGCAATTTAAATTACCAGGCTGATCTCACAGGAGCGCCTACTAAAGTTTCTGGATTTACACCTGCTCTAGGGGTGTACTTTTGGAAGCCTCCATTATCAACTTCTGCTACATAAAAATTTCCCTGAGGATCTGAACTGATACCATGAACACCCCAGAACCCACCTGGGAAGTCTCCCCAAGTACCCCATGAGTATAGGAATCTTCCCTCAAGATCATATTTAAGCATTTTATTAGTACCACGATCTGCTGCCCATAAATGGCCATCAGCAGTTATCATAAAGTCATGTATATCAGCTGGCTCCGGTCCGAAACTCCATTCGTAAAGGTAATTGCCATCTTCATCAAAAACTTGAACGCGATTATTGGTCCTATCATTGACAAAGACTCTTCTGCCGACTGGATCAATTGCTATACCATGAACATTATGCCAATATCCGGGACGTGTCTCACCGCCTCGCGCACCAGGCTCTCCCCACTGAGTAATAAAATTACCCTCTGAGTCAAATTTCACAACTCGTGTACCATTGTATCCATCTGCAACAAAAATACTTGCACCGCCCTCTTCTTCAGGCATCCAATCCATCATTGAGGGTCGGTTAAAGTGATTTTCATCTGTGCCTAGTTCACCATAGGTCCCGAGCTGCATGACTATTTCTGAGCCATCATTTGTTAGCTTATAGATAGTATGCTTATGATCATCGAGAATCCAAACATGCTTATCGGCATCATAAGGATCCATACCGACAAAGTGTGGTCTTTGAAGTTGCTCGCCATTTGGCATGGTGCAATTTCCTTGCTCATCGGTCCATTCCTCGATCATGTTGCCATCCGCATCAAAGACTACAACACAGTAATCCCATCGTGCGTCGACACCAATCTCAAGGCCTCTTGCTAACCAAGCTGAAATTCCTTCTTCAGCTAGAGCTCCAGTCCCACCGTTGGCCGGAAGGCTGGCTGCTGTTGCATCTCTCCATGGAAGTCGTCCGATTGGAAATGATAAGCTTGGAGCAATATCTCTCAGATATTGAGTTCTGGGTCTTTCAATATTTGGCAACTGACCTCGCATCAATGCATAAACTCTATCCTCGGATTCGGCATAGATGCTTTGTCCAGCGCCCCATGTCCAATCCTCGTCACCAGGTTTATTATTGATCTCTCTAGGCCAGTCAGCATCAACTTCATACCCTCCTAAGATATCTTGTCCTCCGATTTGCCCAGGAATAGCTGAAATACTAAATGCGGCGTTTTCCGTTTCAGTTTGCGCAATCGTATTCTCGTTATTTGAGACAAAAAATACTGCAGCTGCAGCTACTAAGATAATTGCTATCCAAATTTGCTTACCCATAAATTACTCCCAAGCGCTAAATACTGGTCTGGCTAACATTAGGTCTGGGTTTGCGCCTTCACGTGGTATGAATTTTTGGGCACCACCATTACCTACTTCAGCTACGTATAAGTTACCTTCTTGGTCAACATTAATGCCATGCACACCAAAGAAGCCAAAACCTCTTCCACCCATTCCACCGAATTGATAGAGAAACTCACCATCATTACTGTATTTCAGCATTTTCTGAGTATTTTGATCAAATGCCCATAAAGCCCTGTCTTCACCCATCCAAAATAAGTGAATATTTGATCTTCCAAGATCACCTACTGACCATTCACGAACATAATTTCCATCTTCGTCAAAAACTTGCACGCGATTATTGTTTCTATCATTTACAAAGATATGACCAGTGACATGATCAACGGCTAAACCATGTACATTGAACATATAACCGGGTCTATCTTCAGGGCGGCCCTCTCGGACTCCATTGATACCGGGCTGCCCCCAAGCACTATGAGGGGTTCCATCCGAATTAAATCTGACAACACGAGTATTTAAATAGCCATCACTAACATAAAAACCACCGTCAGGTCTAAATGCCATAAAAGTGGGTCTATAAAAATGCTCGAGATCATCTTCAGGATCAACTGACTGGACCCACACATTGGGCTCCCCAATAGTTTGCACTAGCTCTGAGCCATCATTGGTAAACTTAAAGATGGCATGTCTATAGTCATCAACTATCCAAACATGTTTCTCTGGATCATATGGATTGATGTAAATCGCGTGTGGTCTCCTTAGAAGATAATCCCATTGGGTCCAAGATTCAATCAACTCACCCTCGCGGTTAAAAACAAGTATCGCGTGCTCCCAACGAACATCTACACCGCAAACCCCTCGTTCGCTTGTTTCAGGGCAATTATCATCAGTATCATGAACCCCAACAGGCAAAGAGGTATTCGTGGTATTTCTCCAAGGCACGAAGTTACTCACTGGAAAATTTGCTGGTATTCCCGTTGACTCTCTTAGGTCGACATTTCTTGGCCTTTCAAAGCTTGGGATTTCACCCCTAACTAATACAAAAACTCGGTCTGGGCTCTCAGCAAAAACTGACTGTCCGGCACCCCAAGTCCAGCCTTCATGACCTTCAATTTGCTCAGCTATGTCTATTGGCCAACTTGGATCCACATCATATGCACCCCAATACTCCTGCCCGCCAATCGTGCCTGGAATTGCAGCATAGGACTGCTCTTGGATAACTTCAACCTCAATAATTTGTTGTGTTGCATTAAAACTAAAATATAAATAGGCAGCAACCACACCTACCGCAAGTCCAATTCCTATTTGTTTCATAACAATTTCCCCCTATTATGAATATTAACTTTATCCTAAATCATTTAGCCAGCCAATTATATAATCAGCAATTTCTCTGCTATTTTCTTCTAGCATCATCATGTGACCATTACCGCGCAAGCCTACTTCTTCCATCCTAATATATTCAGTTTGAACACCGGCCTGGTTAAGCCAATCGGCCAAACAATGATCAAAGATTCGATGATAACTTCCCTCACCATTTAAAAAAAGAACTGGAATATGGGTTAGGTTAGCGAGCTGTCTGGCAGGCTCAACTTGACGATAACAAGGGACAAGATTTTCGCCTTGTGCCTGATCCTCTAAAACCACATTGAGATCGGAAGGCCCAGAAATTGGCGGTTCATACTCAATTGGGTAACTACTGATACCATAGCTTAAACCGCCTCGATCTAACACCTGTACGTTGGTAGTATCAACTCCTCGAATCGGAGGTGCAGCAGGTTCCACAGTAACGATTGCATGAACGAGATCAGGTCTTGCTTGTGCGACAGGCCATCCGAACGCACCGCCTTGAGAATGCGTCAGCAATATAACGGGCGTACCAATCATATCGAGAAGAGCAATATTTGCCGCTACGGCTGGACCGTCCTGCCCTGCCATAAACTGTACCTGAGTTTTATTAAAGAAATCAAAGACTGGGTCGCCCATTCTTCCTGTACCAGGCCACTGGGTATGCAAAGGAGCTTGAGGAAAAATTTGTTTTTCTTCAGAAACGGCTGCTGAGGCAGTAAAAATCTCCTCCAATTGTGGCGCATTACGAATATTTAATTGTCCATCATAATCAGGAACATACTGAGACCGACCTCTTCCAGGATAGTCCTCCATGTAGACAACATATCCAGCATCGAGAAAATTATAAGCCCAACCAGGCCTACCATCAGGCGTTTGTAGCCAATCGACTGCCGTTTGACCCGCACCATGGAAAAATACCACAGGATATGGATGTCTAATTTCTTTCGGTACCATGACCTCTACATACATCGCGCCACCCATGGTGACTTGGTCGCCCTCTCTCACATATTCGCCACCTGCATAGAAAAATCCCTGATAAGCGACATTGCTCATGTCCATCATATCAATCCGATCTGTCACCTGTGCAAAATAGGTCATAGGAAAAAAGAATAGAAATACTGATATTATTTTTCTCATAATTACTCCCATGCAGAATATACTGGCCTTGCCAATAATGTTTCTTGTCTAGCGCCATTTCGTGGGGTAAATTTCTGCACTCTACCTCCACCTACTTCTGCGACATAAAAATTTCCCTCTTGGTCTACACTCATAGCATGGACACCAAAAAAGGCACCTGGAAAATCACCAAAAATACCCCATGAGTATATTAATTCGCCATCTGGGTTATAGCCTAAAATTTTAGATGTGGCCCTATCTGCAGCCCAAAGCGTACCATCATCACCCATGTAGATAAGGTGGATGTCAGTTGGGGCGGGCCCAAAACTCCATTCATCTTGATAGTTACCATCGAAATCAAAAATCTGGACTCGACGATTGCCCCTATCGTTGACATAAATTAATCCTTCATCAAGATTTGCTGCAATTCCATGCACATTATTAAAATACCCAGGTCGGGTTTCATTACCCCCTCTCTCCCCAGGTTGACCCCATGTCATGACAAAATTTCCGTCCTTATCAAGCTTAACGACACGAGTATTTATGTAACCATCAGCGACAAAAACATGATCCTCTGTAAACGTTAGAAAAGTAGGTCTATAAAAATGTGACTCATCATTGCCACGCTCATTAGGGACGCCTATAGTATTTAAGAGCTCACTCCCATCATTAGAAAACACAAAAATTGCATGCCTATAATCATCAACGATCCATACTTTCTTCTCTGGATCAAATGGATCAATAGTCACAAAATGCGGTCTTCTGAATAAGTGATCCCATTGAGTCCACTCTTCAATGATCTCACCATCTCTGTTAGCGACGATTAAAGTATGTTCCCATCGATGATCAAGACCATAAGTTCCTCTGTCTTGATCCCCGCCATCTAAAGATCCGGGTAAACTTGACCTAGGCCCCACCGAAGCATTTCTCCAGGGCACTTGTGCTACTGGGTATGAAACGCCTGGTCCATTTCCATCGTATACAACAAACGTGCCAGGTCTGGCGATATTGGGGAGCTCCCCTCTAAAGAGCATAAATACTCGATCAGGGCTTTCAGCAAAGACGCTTTGGCCGGCACCGTATGTCCACGCATCATGACCAGGGAGATCAGCAATATCCTGAGGCCAGCCAGCAACAATATCATAGGGACCAAACATTTCCTGGCCACCCCTTTCGCCTGGGACCGCTGCAAAACCATCATTTAAATCCCTGCGTTGTGCAAAGGATGCAGCAGAAATAATTATCGTAAAAAACGAAAAAATTATAATTTTAAATAGCTTTAAATTTCTCATAAAACCTCTTAGGCTAAGTTTTCTTGAATCCACTCATGAATGAATTCAATAATATCGTCACTATTAAGCTCAAGCATCATCATGTGACCATTCCCACTGATGCCGACATCTTCAAGCCTAATAAAATCAGTCTCCACACCGGCTTGATTTAACCACTTCGGTATGCACGCATCGAATACCCTGTGATAAGTACCGTCTGCTGAAATTGCTAAAACCCTCATGTCTGCCATATTAACTAACTGTCTCGCAGGCTCTTCTTGTAAATAGCATGGAACCTCGCCAGGCTGGTCCGCTTCTGCCTCGAGATAGGTAATAATCTCTGATGGATCTGTAACAGGGGGGTCATAAGTTAATGGATAATCGACTGGACCCCAAGCATTTGCAGGCCTACCTGAATAGATGACTTCAGCGGTATTTACATTACCAATTTGAGGACCACCTGGCTCAACAGTTACAATCCCTCTAACTAGGTCAGGTCTTCCATCCGCGACACCCCAACCAACTCCACCACCCTGCGAGTGAGTAAGCAGTATCACAGGCTGTCCAATCGTATCTAGGAGCTCCATAGCTGCATATCTTGCTAAGGTTGTACTTTCGCCTGCAAACTGAACTTGAGTTTTAATAAAGTTATCAAAAATAGGGTCACCTCTTTTACCTGTACCCGGCCATTGAGTGTGATTCTGATCTAGAGGAAAATTACCTTTTTCCCCTACATTTGTCCAAATGGTCTCAAGTTGCTCAACGGTTCTAATTCCAAGATCACCGTGAATACCACCAGGTATGTATGCAGATCTTCCTCTAGCTGGATAATCAACCATATAAATTGTGTATCCCTGCTCTACAAGATAATATGCCCAGCCAGGCCTTCCATCTGGCGTTTGTTTCCAGTCAACACCAGTTTGTCCATTACCATGAAATAAAACTATAGGATATTGTTGAGTTGGGTTGACCGGTTCCCATATTTCAACATACATCTGACCACCCATCACCGGAGGATCGCCTATATAGTCACCACCTGCAAAGTAAAAACTTTTACGAGCTATATTTGAAACATCAAAAATAGGGATATTGCTCCCTGGCATTGCAGGAGAAGTACTTAACTCATCATTGTTCATATCATCCGAGACATTATTGCCACACCCGAATAAATAGAAAAAAGCAATAATCAAAAAATATCTTAATTTAAATATCATAATTTCTCCTTGATTCTTTAGTTATACTCTAGGATTTGATCTTCCCATGCGGCAAAATTTACGTTATCCATACACTTGAACTCCTCAATCGTCCAATCTGTCTTTTGATAGGCTTGTGAGGTTACCCAAGGAGTATTTAATGCAACAGGATCAGTAATTTCAATGTCTATCCATAAAGAATTTTCATCTCTTAATTGAAATCGCTCAATAACTGTCATCTCCTCACTATGGGGTACCCCCTCTCGATCAATCCACGTGTCATCTCTCATATTTTTAGTTTCTACAACAAGAACATCCTGATCCCAGTATCCTATGGAATCTCCCATCCAGGTAACACCGATATTATCTCGATGCTCCCTACCATCAGTATAGATATTTCTCGTAATTCCATCGTATTCATAAATCATAAGTATTCTTCCAGGCATTTGAAGAATCTCCATGGGAAATGGATGAAGATAAATTCTAGGGGTCCCAGGTGGATAGCACTCATACACTGGATCATTAGTATCAGCCACAGCAACGGCACGCGCACCAAAAGTAGGAAGATGGACGTCAAACTGCTCACGTGCCCATGGAGTCATATCTGGAATTTCCCTGCTCCATGAGGAGTTATGAGCTTGAGCACCAGCACCGTTATCGCGTGTCCATACTCCTGAAAAATCAGCTCCGTGCTCCAACGCAGGATCAACAGAAACTGTTTCAACTGCATCATTAATATTTTGAGAGGTATTTTGGCCGCAACCAATTAAAAGAAAGCTTAGAATAAAGAAAAAATACTTTCTCATTTTAATATTCCTCGGCAGGAGATTGATCAGGACCAATCAGAACTGTCCCATCGGAAGTCTCTACCCTAATTAGCCTTAAAAAAGGTGATCCATTTCCAGCAGGATTGCCTGTTAAGGTAATCGTATCTCCTGGCTCTAAAATATCATTAGTCCACTGAGGTCTATTCTCCTGTATTTGTCTTGCAAGTCTATTTCTACTGGTTAATTCCCCAGACCAATTAACCGATTGCCCTGCCTCGTTCTCGGCATCAATAAAAATTAAAACATGAGGATTTCTAAATTGAAATTCTGTAACTGTTCCCGTTACATCGATCACAGCAGTTGTATCATATACACCGGCACCATGATGAGCATTTAAGGTGAAAAACGCAAAAACAGCTAATACGAAAGCCACTCGCTTCATAAATTACCCCCCTAGAGTTGTTATATATAAGAGATGCCTATAAAGACAATGAAGTTTCAACTTATATAAAAATTATACTTGATCTTAACGATTAGTCTTGATTTCATCAAGGTTTTCTTGAATACCTTGAGAAAAAAAGATAACCCCCAAGGACTGACAAAATGATAAGAAAAACTGCAAATAAGTCCTGAATTAGGACACCAAATTTAGCTAATATTCTTCCAGAATGAAGGTCGCTAATAAAGTTAAAACGACTAATGCTAGCACCCGTTTGAGCGCTATATAAATCTTGCCTGACTTCAGTTGAGTCAATGGCAAAGCGGATTTCATCTAAATCCACATCCATCAATACTTGACCATTAAGATCGTAAGCTACTTGATTAGAGACTATTAATGCATCATCTAAGACCCCCAGAGCATCGATCCTATCAATTCCAAAAAAACTTACCGGCAGTCTTTCTATTAAATTAAATTCATAATCTAAAATAAAAATAATCTCATCAGATGCAAAAATATATAATTCTTGTTCAAATAAATTTATAAACCCTACAGGTGCGGTTAAATTTAAATTAAGATCATTATTATTTAAAAATACTTTATCGGACAAAACGTCTAGGTAACTTTCTCCAAACTCGAATGACCTAAAGGCAGAGGTTCCATTTGGATATAAAAGTTTCACAAGCGGACCGCTATAGTTCTTTTCATAGAGCCGCAAACCAGTCGCGTGGTTAAGTAAGATGCCAGTTATTGCAAAATTTAATATGAATATTAGACTGATTAAACCAATCCATCTATGAAAAATGTAGGCCATTTTTTTTATTTTAAAAATAAATTTTTGGGTCATGAATTAGGAAGTGTAACCTTCCTATCAAGGATAAGTGCAGTTTTTGCCATCCTATTTACAGCTTCAACAGATAAAGTGGCGCCAGTAATGCCATGAATCGGATTCGCTGCATTTGATATTAATTTATCAGCATTAATGCCACGATATTGGTCAGTAAAAAATGGGTATCTAATTTCCCAGCCCCGAGGTTCTTTAAATTCTAAAACGCGGACCTCCTGAATTGATCCGTTATAAACCACGATACCAACAGTAATTAATTCCTCTTTTCCTACTTCTTGTAAAACCCAAGCAGTTTTATCTTCTGATTCCCAATATCTTACTCGTAATTGATTAAAGTCTTTACCAGTAATATCCTTAAGTGTATCTCTGGTCTCCTGATCCACCCATAATGACGAAAACTGTGGCTGTTGAATAAATGCCAAGTCCAAAAATTCTTGCACTTCCATATATCTTCCCTGAGAAATAAGATTCCCAGAGAATAGGAAAAAACCAAATATGATTAAAATTTTCTTTATCTGAAACACTTTCAAAGTTTTTTTAGATTTATTCTTAATAAGTAAATGATAATCATTCTTATTATAAATGCAAGTAATTCTCATTTAAATTTCACTTTTTTATGAAACTATTTCAAATTTTGCTGCATTTGTATAATTATGAAATTTATTTATTTAGCAATTTATATTCTTTTACTTAGTGCATGTACTGGCGGGTCTGAACTGAGTGAAGATCAAATGATGAGAGATCGAAATGACACTTTTAGGGATGATGTAGATAGATTTCAAGATTTTGGTCGTGATCGATCAACGCCAAATAACTGGTAAATTCTAAATACTGATAATCGCGTCTCTCTCTGGACCCGTAGAAATCATCTTTATGGGAATTCCAAGGAATTTTTCAATGTAATTAATGTAGGCTCTGGCGTTATCAGGCAATTTATTATAATTAGTTTGACCATAAGTACTCTCATTCCATCCTTCAAGTGTTTCATAAATGGGCTTACACGCTAATAGCTCAGAAGCATGGCTTGGAGGGAATGTTATTGGTTTTCCATCTAATTCATAACTTACGCATAACTTAATGGAGCCGATATTATCAAGTACATCTATTTTTGTTAAACAAATCTCAGTAATTCCGCTTGCAACAATTGCTGCCTTAAGGCTGACTAGATCCAGCCAACCGCATCTTCTTGGTCTTCCGGTTGTAGCCCCTACTTCAGCACCTTTTGTAGCTAGCACTTTTCCAACCTCATCAAAAAGCTCTGTCGGGAATGGGCCGCTACCTACTCTTGTTGTATATGCTTTTACAACACCAATAACATCTTTGATATAGCTTGAGTTTAATCCTGTGCTTGTCAATAAGCCTGCAATCGTCGTGTTTGAGGAAGTTACGAAGGGATATGTGCCTAAATCAATATCTAACATGGTTCCTTGAGCGCCTTCAAATAATATTGAATCGTCATTTTTTACACATTCCATCAAGAATGATTGCGTATCTATCGATAAGTTTGCAAGTCTCTCCCTATAACCGAAGATCTCCTCAAGCTCTTCTTCAATGGAGCGGGCATCTTCTCGGTAAAAATCGGTTAACTGGAAATTATGAAACTCCATGACCTCTTGAAGTTTTTCCATCAAAATTTTTTCATCAAAAATATCTGAAATTTTTATTGCTCTTCTGGCAATTTTATCCTCATAACAAGGACCAATTCCTCTTCCAGTCGTACCAATGGCTTTAGAGCCTTTGCGTCTCTCTCGGGCTAAATCTAAAGCCCTATGAGTTGATAAAATAATGGGGCAATTCTTTGAAATAAATAATCTGTTTTCTGCGTTTGGTTTTTTTTCTAAGACTTGATTAAGCTCCTTAAAAAGTTCGGGCAGAGAAACAACGACACCACTACTAATCAGACATTTAGTTTTGTCACGAAGAATACCAGATGGAATGAGATGTAATACTGTTTTTTCACCATTAATTATTAGCGTATGTCCAGCGTTATGACCCCCCTGAAACCTTACTACAAGATCAGCATTTTCAGCGAGGTAGTCAACGATAGCGCCCTTGCCCTCATCGCCCCACTGCAATCCAAAAACTGCTTTACTATTGATATTCAATGCCTAATCCAAGTTAGAATTGATAATCCAAGAATAATTGAGATGAGGGCGATTACCCTAATCTGGGTATCAGACATACCATTCACTTGTGCAATAAGATTTTTCCAGCGGGTTGGAAAAATAAAGGGCATAAGTCCTTCAAAAATTAACAAGAGTGATAACCCAGTAAATAGATCTGACCAAGCCAAAAAAACACTCCAAAAAATTTATAGTTATTGACTTAAATAATCTGTAAAAAAGTCAAAGAAATCGCTTTCAGGAGAGATGACAAGAATATCATTTTGCCTTCCTAATGCATCACGGTAAGCCTCCATAGAGCGATAAAAAGCGTAAAATTCTTGGTCCTGAGAATATGCATCTGCATAAATTTGCACCGCCCTTCCATCTCCTTCGCCTCTGATAGTTTGGGCATCTCTATTTGCCTCTGCAATAATTACTGTTCTTTGTCTATCGGCATCAGCTCGAATTCTTTCGCTTTCCTCCATACCCTCGGCTCTAAGTTGGCTTGCAACTCGATTTCTCTCTTGTCTCATACGCGCATAAACTGATTCACGTACTTCCTCTGCAAGTTCGATTCTTTTTACACGCACATCCACAACCTCAATGCCTAAATCAGCAGCGGCAATTCTCACTTGCATAATCATGTCTTGCATGAGCTCACTTCTTTCGGCTGAGACAACTTCCTGTACAGTTCTTGTACCAAATTCTGCTTTAATTCCCTCAACGATGATTGCTGATAGTCTTTGTTCGGCAAAGGTTTCGTCCCCCCTCACAGAACGATAGAATTCACCAGGATCTGTAATTTTCCAAGTAATAAAATAATCAACTATTAAATTCTTCAGTTCTCCAGTTAAGAACAATCCCCCGCCCTCTTCATAATTCATAATTCTGTCTTCAAATTTAACTATGTTATTTATGAAAGGGAGCTTCATGTGGAGTCCAGGCTCGTAGTCGGATCTGATGATTTCGCCGAACTGAAACTTAAGGGCAAACTCTCTTTCGTCAACGATAAAAAATATATTAGACAATATGATGATGATGACCAGTAAAAAAGTACCAATTTTATTAATGATATTCATTCTATCTCAGGGGTCTTGATCTTAAGTCTTGCATTTGTTCGCTTGCTTGTTGAGGTTGTAATAAAGATTCTTCATTCGAGCTTGTCATCGATTGATCGGTTAAAGCCATATTTCCACGTAACAACCTATCAATCGGTAAATAAAGTAAGTTACCGCTACTCTCTGAATCAATAAAAATCTTGGTAGAGCCTGACAGGACTGCTTGAATTGTCTCGATATACATTCTTCTCCTAGTAACTTCTGGAGCCAGTTGATAGGACTCAAGTACTTGAAGAAACCGGCTTGCCTCACCCTCAGCATTATTAATAACTTGCTCGCGATACCCCTCAGCATCTTGAAGCATTCTTGCAGCCGTTCCTCTTGCATTAGGTAGTATATTATTTGAATAGGCTTGCGCCTCAAAAGCCATTCTCTCTCTATCCTCTCTTGCCCTAATTGCATCCTGAACCGCGCCTTCCACATCTGCTGGGAAATTAGCTTCTTGCAAATTGACCTCAAAAACAAAAATACCGGTGCCATATTCATTTAAAGTTTCTTGGATTATATCCTTAGCTTGTGTGGCAATATCTGCTCTACCCTCAGTAAGGATATACTCCAGATTATTTTTACCAATAACTTCTCTTATAGCACTCCCGGTTACGTCCTCAAGTGTATCCTCTGGAGATCTTAAGTTAAATAAAAAAGCTTCTGGATCTGTTCGTCTGAATTGAACAGCAAGATCAATCCTGACAATGTTTTCATCACGCGTAAGCATCGTCCCTTGATAAATATACCTCTCTGTAACATTGGTATTGATTAGCTCTACTCGATCAACAGGATAAGGAATTTTCCATCTTAATCCTGGTTGTGTCAGCGCATGGAACTGACCAAATCTAAGAACAATTCCCCTTTCTGCGTCATTAACCGTATAAAAGCCTGTAAACAACCACGCTGCAATCACAATTACTGTGACAAGAGAAAATATTTTATTGTAGAAACCTTTAAAGTTAGATTGTCCTAATCCACCTCCTTTGCCCCCGACAAATGAGGATAACTTCTTTTTCAGCTCTTTCATGGCCTCGTCTAAATCAGGGGGTTGGGAACCACCCTTCCACGGATCATTGTTATTGTCCCAGCTCATATTAGAATTTTATCATGGTTAGAATTTAAAAAAATCGATATCGTTAATATTTGGGTTAAGCAAGGTGTTTTTCAAGCTCATTAGATATTATTTTTTCATCGTTGATTTTTTTTCTAATTAATCCAATTAAATTTTGTAATCCGGTTCCAATTTCCGCTGAAATAAAGACTTTATCTTTAAAGCCAAAATCTGCCGCATCAAGCAGCACCTCATCATCACAAATATCTATTTTATTAAAAATACAAATCTGCGGAATTTGATGGGCACCAATATCTTTGAGTACTTTATTCACATATTTCATTTTTTCTTCCCAAAATTTGTCGGATAGGTCTATTACATGCAAAAGCACAGAGGCATGAATCGCCTCATTCAGAGTTGTCTTGAATGAAGCAATTAGGTCGATCGGCAAATCACTTACAAAACCGACAGTATCTGAGATCAGAATCTTTTCATCTTTTGCTAAGTTCAAACTTCTGACTTTTGAATCAAGCGTTGCGAAGAGAAGATCTTCTGCAAATGCATTTTCATTGCAAAGCCTATTAAAGAGTGTAGTTTTACCAGCGTTGGTATATCCAACAATGGATACAGTGTCTAAAAGATTCTTGCCTCGCCTTAAAAGCTCTCGATCTCTTCTAATAACAATTTTGCTTAACTTCTCATTTAATTTTTTTATTCTTTTACCGATTAAACGCCTATCTGTTTCTAGCTGAGTTTCCCCAGGACCTCTCAAACCTATACCCCCTTTTTGTCTTTCTAAGTGGGTCCATCCTCGCACCAGACGGGTGCTCAAATGCTTAAGTTGCGCAAGCTCTACTTGAATCTTACCCTCGTAGGTTTGGGCACGCTGAGCAAATATATCTAATATTAATCGAGTCCTATCAATGACCGGACAATTCACTTCATTTTGGATATTCCTCTCTTGAGTAGGCGCTAAATGGTTTGCAAATATTATTGCATCTGGTTTTTGGTCACTTACTAAAACTTTTAGCTCTTCAATTTTTCCTGCACCAATATAAAACCTAGGATTTATTTTTCTTACAGTAGTTTTAAATAGAATCGAATGTGAAATACCACTTGCTTCCGCCAATGATAAAAACTCTCCCTCAGCAGATTTATCGGACTTGGTAGTTGGGGCATAAACCAATACGACATTGTATTTTTTATTATGATTTATCAAGATTTATGGCTAATCATTTATCTCATTGGTACTTAATATGATCTCGCGGGCAGGTACAATGGTTGAAATTGCATGCTTATAAATCATTTGAGAAGTATTATTTTTTAATATTAAAGCATAGGAATCAAAAGTTTCTACAGTACCTTGGAGCTTAATGCCATTAATAAGATAGACTGAGACAGGTATTTTTTCCTTTCTAGCTATATTAAGAAAATTATCTTGGAAGGAATTTGATTTAGTCATTTAAAAGAATCTTAACACACCACTTAATTAATTACAGAGCACTTCAAAAGTTTTTCATTAAGATACTGAATCGCAAGCTGATTACTAGATATTCTAGTTTTAATAAACTCCATTTTTCGCAACCAAGTCATTTGCCTTTTTGCGAACTGATTGGTACCGTTGATGGTCCTTTCAATTGCATCATTCATACTAATTTCATCATTTAAATATTGAAAAAATTGTTTGTATCCTATAAGTTTCATAGACGCATCATTTTGGGTAAGATCATATTTATTGATTGCATACTCAAGCTCATCGACAATTCCTTTTTTGACCATAGCATGCACCCGCATCGAAATTTTTTTCCGATGCTGCTCTTTATCAACTCTTTCAATTGCAATAACTTCAAAATTACCCCTATGCTCTACTAACGCTTGTTCCTGGTGAAAAGAACTTAAGTTTTTTTCACTGATAAGGAAAACCTCTAATGAACGTTCAATACGCTGATGATCATTAATAGAAATTTTCGAAGCATGCAATGGATCAATGAAACATAAGAACTCATACATGTAGCGCCAGGAGTATTTTTCCGCAAGTTGATGAATTAAATTTCTTACTTTTTGATTTCTTTCGGGCAAATTTGCTAATCCAAGAATCAGAGCATTTAGATACATTAATGTTCCACCAACAATGAGCGGTATTTTCTTTCTTCTTTGTATTTCTTGGATCTTTCTCTTGCACTCAAGAATAAAATGTCCAGCAGAGAAATATTCTTTTGGACTAATGATACTGATCAAGTGATGCGGGACTTTTTCTAATATAGAATATTCAGGTGTATCAGTACCAATATTAAGGTCTCTAAATACCATTGCTGAGTCCATACTAATTATCTCAATTGGAAATTTCTCAGAGAGCTCCAATGCAATGTCGGTCTTTCCAGTGCCTGTAACACCAGTAAGGCAAAGTATATTTTGCATAAATTATCCTGGAGGTATTGTTATTATTTGACCCTCATATATGTTGTCATTGGATAAGTTATTGGCTTGTCTTAATCTATTGATACTTACTTGATACCTTAATGCAATTCCAGACAATGTCTCACCCCAGGATATGGTATGTCTTCTCGGTTCGCTTGGAAGCTTCGGAGGGTTCCAAGCAATTAATGAATCTGGAGGAGCATTCTCAATCAAATAGCTCAAAATACCATTTCTTATACCTCTTGCAATATCACGCTGACCTTGTGGATTAGAGAGCATGCTCTCCTCTCTTGGATTAGTAATATATCCCATCTCAATTAATATACTTGTCACGTCCGGTGATCGAAGTACTATAAATGCAGCATTCTGGACATCACTTTTTCTAACACGGGTATAAGTTGCAAGCTGATCAATTACGTGTTCGCCTAATACTTTTGCAGAAGCGATTGAGATCTCTTGGTAAAAACTGATGAGCTCATCAGTTAAGTCAGGAAAAGGAAATTCTCTAAGGTCTGTATCACCAAGAATCGTAGATTGGTTTTCCCTATTAACAAGCAATCTATCTGCTTCGCTCCCTGCCCCTCTAGCAGATAAAGAGTAAATAGTAGCACCGCTCACTCTTGGATCCCTAAACGCATCGGCATGTAACGAAACAAATATATCTGCATCTGCCTCCCTAGCTATTATATTTCTATCCCACAAATCAACATATCGATCCGAAGTTCTTGTTAATACAGCAGTAATGCCATCATATAGTTCAAGCTCTTCTTTTAGAATCCTTGCTACAGCTAAAGTTACATTTTTTTCACGTACTCCAGTGGGTCCTGTTGCGCCGGGATCATTTCCTCCATGACCAGGATCAATTGCAACTATGATATTTCTTGCATCGTTTATAGTTGTTGGCGAACTAAAGATATCCAATACCACTCGATTTGGCTGTATCGATGTCTCGTTTAATTCAAATGAAGACCACTCGACAAGACCCCTGGTATTAAGGACAACTCTAAAATCTCTTTGGTTTCTTGATGAATATCTAATATCACCAATGAGTGGATTATTTTGTAAATTATTTATCTCACCGGCTAACTGTGTATCAAAAAAATCAATGACAATTCTATTAGGACTCTCTAATGAAAAAACGTTGTATTCAGTTGATTCATTAAAATCAAAAACAAGTCTTATTTGATTATCTTCAACTGAATGCCTTACCCCAATAAGCTCCCCAGCAGTCAATATATTCTGGGATAAAATAGATACCCATAAGATAATGAAAAAGCTTGATCTGTATTTCATAAAATTAATTATATAGCTACGCATAATCTATACCAATGATTTCAAATTTTGACTTGATCTCTAAATCTCTTAAATCCTCTTCGTTTCCAAGCCGAAAGGTTAGAAGTAAATCTGTATTTTCTAAAAGATTCGATTCTAAATCGATCCATTCGACAAGGATTAAATTTTTTTGATCCTGAATAAGATCATAAATCCCAAGCTCTAGGCATAAATTTAAAGTATCTCTTGAAGGCTTGATTGATGAGCCTAACCGATAAATGTCAGCATGATACACAGAGCGATCGCTGATCAGACTCTCATAGGGCTCAATGAGTGTGTATGTCGGAGAGGGAACTGAAATATCTGGATCAAAATTTCTAAAGAACTCTCTTACCCAATGCGTTTTGCCAGAACCTAAATCACCAACTAAGCCAATCAAAATAATGTTGTCTAACTTCTCCCATTTTGAAAAAAAACTAGCAACTCTTCGCATGTCTTCGATACTTAATGCTCTTAAATTATATTTATACATTTATCACTTTTGGAATGTATTCGATAATATCTGATGCAATCATACCAAGTTTGCCATTATCTTGAGCATAATAGTCTGCAGCTTTGGAATGAATATAGGTACCAGCAATTGCAGCCTGTTTACAACTTGCTCCTTGAGCCAATAGTGATACCGTAATTCCGGCAAGCACATCACCCGTTCCAGCAGTAGCCATCCCCTTGTGACCATCGACACAAATATAAATATCATCTGTTGCAATTAATGTCCCAGCGCCCTTAAGTACCGTTACAGAATTATATTTTTCCTGGATAGCGATTAGGCTCTCCATGGTATTATTTTTAATTACTTCACTACTTAAATTAATCAATCTTGATGCCTCGCCATGATGTGGCGTTAAAACTGCATTGTCTAAATGACCAAGATCCCATTTTGCTAAAAGAGATAGTGCGCCGGCATCAATAACTTTTTTTACCTTTGACTCAATCAATAATCTAAAAGCTACTTCGCTCACCGCATCCTCATAAAGTCCAGGGCCTATCAAAATTGCATCAAATTCACCTTTATTAATCTTTTCTATTAATAAATCGTTTGAATATGAAAAAGTTAATGATTCGTCTAAAAAGGTTTCGCCAGGTGAAAAGTGATGATTGTCTGATGCAATATATACCAATCCGCAACCTGATCTATAGGCTGCTTTTGCTGCTAAAAAAGCAGCACCTTTCATTCCAGTAAATCCTCCAATAATTAAAACCTTGCCCCTCTTATGCTTATGGTCAGTTTCTTTTGATGGAGGAATAAAATCTAGAGCAGATTGGTTAATTTTTAATGCTTTCGGTTTGATTTTTTTTTCAGCAATGAGTGCAGTCGTATCATTAAATATCGGGATCAGATCAATTTTACCGGTAAATTCTCTTGCAAAACCAATAAAGAGGCCCACCTTGTTACAAATTAAAGTCATTGTCTGATCGGCCTTGAATGGCCTCCCAAAGATTCTTCCTGAAGTACCGCATAAACCAGATGGTACATCTATTGCAATCCTGAAGGCGTTACTCTCATTCGCGGCATCTATTAGCGACTGACTGCATTGATCTAATTGTCTATTTAAGCCAGTTCCAAAAAGCGCATCAACTATAACAGTTACGCTATTTGGTATCTCATTAACAAATATTTCATCAATAGCATCAAGACCCTGAAGCGCCTTTAATGCATCGCCATGAAAGCTCTCTTTTGGGTGAGTTTTGATAACTTTAACTTTGTAATTATTATCTGAAAGAAACTTTGCCAAGCAAAAACCATCACCGCCATTATTTCCTGGGCCACACAAAATAATAAATAAATTATTTTTATCATTAAATTGATGAATAATTTTGTTAAAAATATCCCGAGAGGCAAGTGTCATGAGCTGAAAGCTTGTAAGCTCATGTTTTTTAATCAATAAATGATCTATCTCATTTGATATTTTTGAATCGTATAAAAATCTTTCCATTTTCTTTTTTTACAGTATCGTTATTTTATGCAATTGAAAGAAAAAATTAGAACTCATGCAATTTCTTTAGGTTTTAATGGTATTGGATTTACAACCGTAAAAATAGATGTTGAAAGGAAATATGTCACAGAGTGGCTCGATAAAGGATTTCATGGGTCCATGCAATACATGAAAAACAATTATGAAATACTTTTAGATCCAAAAAAAATTGTACCTTGGGCAAAAACTATTATCTCGCTTCGCCTTAATTATTTTAATTTTAATGATGATCCTTTAAAGAATTTAAATAATGATGAAATGGCGTATATTGCAAGATACGCTTTAGGCAGAGATTACCATAGAGTATTTAAGAGCAAATTAAAAAAACTCTCAAACTACATACTCTCATTATCTAAAAATTCTGAATTTAAAACTGCTGTTGACTCTACCCCAATTCTTGAAAAAACTTTTGCTGAAAAAGCTGGATTAGGATGGATAGGGAAAAATACAAATGTCATTAATAAGCACGCAGGGTCATTCTTTTTGATTGGTGAAATTATCTCAAACTTAGAAATTGAGCAAGACAATAAAGCAACAAATCATTGTGGGTCATGCATGAAGTGTATCGAAATTTGTCCCACTAATGCCTTTGATGGCCCCTACTCTTTAGATGCAAGGAAATGCATTTCCTATTTAACGATTGAAAACAAAGGTGAAATTCCAAAACAATATAGGTCAAAGCTTGGTAATCGAATATTTGGATGTGATGACTGTCAAATTTTCTGTCCATGGAATAAATTTACAGAATTTAATAAAGAAGAT
>JAURFX010000027.1 GCA_030834065.1 Gammaproteobacteria bacterium | reverse complement strand
GCAGGTACACCGATATCAGATGTATCGCCTTCGAGTGCTTTAAGTGCACTGCCTGTAACGATAGGTGTATCGTCTCCTGGGAACTCATAGCTTGATAATAAGTCACGCACTTCCATCTCAACAAGATCAAGAAGTTCGGCAGCACCAACCATATCGGCTTTGTTGAGAAAAGCAACGATGTCAGGAACACCGCCGTGCCTTGCAAGCAAGATGTGCTCTCGTGTTTGAGGCATGGGTCCGTCTGCAGCTGATACTACAAGGATAGCACCATCCATTTGTGCAGCACCGGTAATCATATTCTTCACATAGTCAGCGTGTCCTGGGCAGTCAACGTGAGCATAGTGACGCTTCTCACTCTCATACTCCACGTGAGCTGTTGCTATGGTAATACCACGTGCACGCTCTTCAGGGGCTTTGTCGATGTTGGCAAAGTCAACAGCCTCACCACCGTACTTATCAGCCATACATTTTGTTAAAGCCGCAGTTAAGGTAGTTTTACCATGGTCGACGTGACCGATAGTACCCACATTTACGTGAGGCTTATTACGTTCAAATTTTGCTTTTGCCATTTTATTGACTCCTTCTTAAGCTCTAGACTCAATTACTTCTTGAGCAACATTATTTGGAACAATCGAATAGTGACTAAATTCCATCGTGTAAGCTGCTCTTCCTTGGCTCATAGAGCGTACATCAGTTGCATAACCAAACATTTCTGATAGCGGAACTTCTGCTCGGACGATTTTGCCTAGTGGCGCATCCTCAAGGCCTTGCAAAACACCTCTTCTTCTATTGAGGTCGCCATTAATATCACCCATATAGTCTTCAGGGGTTGACACCTCAACTTTCATAATAGGCTCAAGCAATACAGGTTTAGCTTTTTTGGCCCCTTCTTTAAAGGCCATAGATCCTGCAATCTTAAATGCTATTTCGCTTGAGTCTACATCATGGTAAGAGCCGTCATATAAGGTGACTTTGCAATCAACTACCGGATAGCCAGCAATCACCCCATTTGCCATTTGCTCTTGAATTCCTTTATCGACTGCAGGTATGTATTCACGGGGCACGACCCCCCCAACAATACCGTTAACAAATTGATAACCTGAGCCCGGTTCGAGGGGTTCAATTTTTATATTGACGTGTCCATACTGACCGCGGCCACCACTTTGTCTGACAAACTTACCTTCTTGCTCTACTGTGGCTTGTATAGTTTCACGGTAGGCTACCTGAGGTTTACCCACATTGGCCTCGACTTTAAATTCTCTCTTCATCCTATCTACGATAATCTCTAAATGAAGTTCGCCCATGCCAGAGATAATGGTTTGGTTTGATTCTGGGTCGGTATGTACTCTAAATGATGGGTCCTCTTTAGCCAGCTTACCAAGAGCTATTCCCATTTTTTCTTGGTCGGGTTTGGTCTTAGGCTCAACAGCAACTGAAATGACCGGCTCTGGAAACTCCATTCTCTCAAGAGTTATGATCTCTTTTAAGTCACACAGCGTATCACCCGTAGTTGCATCTTTCAGCCCAACTGCCGCTGCAATATCACCGGCAAGAACCTCTTTTATTTCCTCTCGATCATTGGCATGCATTTGTAAAAGTCTACCAATTCTCTCCTTATTGCCTTTAACAGGATTATATATTGTATCTCCAGATTTCAAAGTACCGGAGTAGACCCTAAAGAATGTTAAATTACCTACAAAAGGATCGTTTGCAATTTTAAACGCTAGAGCTGCAAATGGTGCTTTGTCCTCTGGCCCACGAGCACCTTCAGACTCGTCCTCTAATATACCTTTTATAGCAGGCACGTCAGTCGGTGCCGGCATGAACAAAATCACTGCATCTAACATCGCCTGAACACCTTTATTTTTAAAGGCTGATCCACAAATCACTGGCGTAATCTCTCCATCAATACAGCGTTTCCTGATTGCTTTTATTATTTCAGTTTCATCTAAAGAGCCATTTTCTAAATACTTATCTAATAGAGCTTCGTCAGTCTCTGCTGCCGCCTCTAATAATTTTTCTCTGTACTCATCTGCCTTTGATTGAAGGGCACTTGGAATATCAACATACTCAAAATTTACACCTTGTGTTGAATCATCCCATTGGATAAATTTCATTTTGATAAGATCAATTACACCCTTGAAATTTTCCTCAGCACCGACAGGTATTTGAAGGGCAACCGGATTTCCTTTCAAACGAGTTTCAATCTGACCAAGGACCCTAAAAAAGTCTGCCCCAGCTCTGTCCATTTTATTTACGAATGCCATTCTTGGAACATGGTATTTGTTAGCTTGTCTCCAGACTGTTTCAGATTGTGGCTCAACGCCTCCAACTGCACAAAAAACAGCTACGGCACCATCTAGAACTCTAAGACTTCTCTCAACTTCAATCGTAAAATCAACGTGCCCAGGTGTATCGATAATATTTATGCGATGCTCATCGAAGCTTTGATCCATTCCCTTCCAAAAGCAAGTTGTCGCTGCGGAAGTAATTGTAATTCCTCTCTCCTGCTCTTGCTCCATCCAGTCCATGACTGCAGCACCATCATGCACCTCACCAATTTTATGTGATACACCAGTGTAAAAGAGCACTCTCTCTGTCGTGGTAGTTTTGCCGGCATCGATATGAGCCATGATACCAATATTTCTGTAACGATCGATAGGAGTAGTTCTTGCCAAAATATCCTCTCAAATTACCAACGGAAATGTGCAAATGCTTTATTTGCTTCAGCCATTTTATGAACTTCTTCGCGTTTTTTGACTGCGGATCCCCTATTTTCTGATGCATCCATTAACTCACCAGCGACTCTTTGCGCCATGGTTTTTTCGTTTCTTTTTCTAGCTGAATCAATAACCCATCTCATTGCAAGGGTTTCTCTACGTACTGACCTAACTTCAACTGGAACCTGATAAGTTGCACCACCGACTCTTCGAGCTTTGACCTCAACAGATGGCTTTACGTTGTCAAGTGCAGTAGTTAAAACTGAAATAGCTTCCTGATCATCTTTCCCTGAGCGACTACTAATAATATCTATAGCGCCATAGATAATTCTTTCGGCAACAGATTTCTTACCGCTCATCATGGTCATATTGATAAATTTTGACAAAAGAATGCTATCAAACTTTGGATCTGGAAGGATATCTCTTTTTGGTGCTCTGTTTCTTCTTGACATTATTTAGCCTTAGGTTTTTTTGCTCCATATTTAGAGCGACCTTGTTTTCTATCAGCTACACCCGAACAATCTAGCGTTCCTCTTACTGTATGGTATCGAACACCAGGTAAATCTTTTACCCTCCCTCCTCTAATAAGAACAACAGAGTGCTCTTGAAGGTTATGACCCTCTCCACCAATATAGCTTGTAACCTCAAATCCATTGGTGAGCCTGACTCTTGCTACCTTTCTCATAGCAGAATTTGGCTTTTTTGGTGTAGTTGTATATACGCGAGTACATACGCCTCGTTTCTGCGGTGAAGATTCGAGCGCGGGCACGGTTGTTTTCACAACTTTTGTCCTGCGCGGTTTTCTAATTAATTGATTAACTGTGGCCATAATTTAAATCTTGAAAGCGTTGAATTGTATTGTTTTCGTATACATACTGTCAACTTAATTAAGCATTATTTTCAGTGGTCTCTTCAATAATCCCAGAGGACTCAGAAGCATTTTTCTTTTCATCGAGCTCATTTAGCTTTTTAAATAAAATATCATCAGTAGTTTCCTCTTCTTTCTCAATTCCAAAGCCTGTGCCCGCTGGGATAAGCCTGCCTACAACAACATTTTCTTTTAGACCTCTTAGATAGTCACGAGTTCCTCTCACTGCAGCCTCAGTTAAAACCCGAGTCGTCTCCTGGAATGAAGCAGCAGATATAAAGGAATCAGTTGCAAGCGAAGCCTTCGTTATTCCCAATAAAATAGGAATAAATTCTGCAGGTTTTTTTCCAAGACTGATAAGTTCATCGTTTTTATTCAATACTGTTGACTTCTCTAATTGTTCGCCCGCAATGAAGTTTGAGTCACCAGAAGAGGTAATAATTACTTTGCGAAGCATTTGTCTCATGATTGTCTCAATATGCTTATCATCAATTTTTACACCTTGAAGCCTATAAACATCTTGAATTTCTTTAACAGTATATGCAGCTAACTCAGGAACGCCCTGTAAAGCTAGAATATCGTGAGGGTTGAGTTCTCCATCAGAAATTATCTCGCCCATTTCTACTGTTTCACCCTCAAAAACATTCAATGTTCTCCATTTCGGAATGAGAGTTTCATTAGATTCTCCATCAGCGCCAATGATGATTAATCTTCTTTTACCTTTGGTTTCTTTTCCAAAACTAATTGTTCCCGATGATTCAGCAAGAATTGCATGTTCTTTGGGTACCCTAGCTTCAAACAAATCTGCAACCCTAGGCAATCCACCGGTTATGTCTCTTGTCTTTGATGACTCTTGGGGAAGTCTTGCTAGTACATCTCCAACCACAACCTTATCACCATTGCTCATACTAATAATGGCTCCATGTGGAAGCTCATAAATAGCTGGTATATCAGTGTTTGTGAAATTTATTGCTTTTCCTCGTCCATTTACTAATTTAATAATTGGTCTAGTTCCGGAGTCTAAACTTGAGCCAGTGTTATCTAGCACTACAGTATTTGATAGACCAGTAAATTCATCAATCTGAGTTGTAACCGTGACTCCATCAATAAAGTTCTCAAATTCTATGTAACCGCCAACTTCAGTAATTATAGGATGCGTATGAGGATCCCAGGTTGCCACCATAGTTCCAGCATCAACCTTTTGTCCATCTTTAACGCTTAATACCGCGCCATAAGGCAATTTATACCTCTCTCTTTCACGGCCATCAGCATCAAGGATGGTCACCTCACTTGTTCTAGAGGTAATAATCTCACTCTTGTTTTCAGCATGCTTAACAGTTTTAACTTTATGAAGTTTAACTTCACCTGTTGTTTTAACTGTTACATTATTAACTGATGCTGACCTTGAAGCTGCACCACCAATATGGAATGTTCTCATAGTCAGCTGTGTTCCTGGCTCTCCGATAGATTGTGCTGCAATCACACCCACTGCCTCACCTTGGCTCACTAAGTGACCTCTTCCTAGGTCTCTTCCATAACAACTTGAGCATACTCCTTGCCTGTTTGCACAGGTGATTACTGATCTTACAACGACCTGATCAACTGAATTTTCCTCAAGTATATCTACAGAACTTTCATCCATAAGATGGCCAGAAGTAAAAATTACTTCTCCTGTGGATGGCGAAATCACATCATCCAGCAAGACTCTACCCAGTACTCTCTCTTTTAATGGAATGACGACATCTCCGCCCTCCACAAGAGGATTAAGCGTTAAACCATCTGTGGTTCCGCAGTCCTCACCCTTTACAACTAAATCTTGAGCGACATCGACTAACCTTCTCGTTAAATAACCTGAGTTAGCTGTTTTAAGCGCAGTATCCGCAAGACCCTTTCTTGCTCCATGGGTGGAGATAAAATACTGAAGCACATTAAGTCCCTCTTTAAAGTTTGCTGTAATTGGGGTTTCAATAATTGAGCCATCAGGCTTTGCCATCAACCCTCTCATTCCAGCAAGCTGCCTTATCTGGGCTGCAGATCCTCTAGCGCCGGAGTCTGCCATCATAAAAATTGAGTTAAATGATTCTTGCTCAACCTTTTTACCAGATGCGTCGGTTACCGTCTCGACACCTAGTTTTTCCATCATAGTAGATGCAACTTTTTCATTGGTTCTTGACCAAATATCTACAACCTTATTGTATCTTTCACCTGTAGTAACGAGACCAGATGCATATTGTTTTTGAATCTCTTTAACTTCCTTTTCGGCCTCTGCAATAATCTTAGCTTTTTCCTCGGGTATCATCATGTCATCTACACCGAAGGATACTGACGCCGTTGTAGCATACTTAAATCCTGTATACATAAGTTGATCGGCAAAAATAACTGTTTCTTTAATACCAAGCTTTCTGTATGAAGTATTAATCACATTAGAAATATTTTTTTTATTCATCGTTCGATTAATTAAATCAAAAGATAGGCCCTTGGGGAGAATCTCGCAAAGAATAGCTCTACCGACGGTAGTAGTAATCAAGCCTTTATCTCTATCAAGATCTCGATCTTTAAATCTCACTTTAATTTCAGCATGAAGATCGACAACATTTTCTGCGTAGGCACGTTGGACCTCTGTGATATCAGCAAAAAATCTACCTGCTCCTTTAGCATTAACCATAGATTTAGTCATGTAATACAATCCAAGTACAACATCTTGGGAAGGCACAATGATTGGTTCGCCATTTGCAGGAGCTAGAATATTATTGCTAGACATCATAAGCCCTCTTGCTTCTAGCTGAGCTTCAAAGCTAAGTGGCACGTGAACTGCCATCTGATCTCCATCAAAGTCAGCATTAAAAGCAGCACATACTAGCGGATGAAGCTGAATAGCTTTACCTTCTACCAAGATTGGCTCAAACGCCTGAATACCTAATCTATGAAGCGTTGGAGCTCTGTTTAATAACACGGGATGCTCCCTAATAACCTCTGCCAGAATATCCCAAATTTCGGGACCTTCTCTCTCAACTAATCTTTTTGCCGCCTTAATTGTTGATGCATCCCCTCGAAGCTGAAGTTTTGAGAATATATATGGCTTAAATAACTCAAGTGCTAACTTTTTAGGGAGACCGCATTGATGGAGCTTAAGAGTAGGACCAACGACAATCACAGATCGACCGGAGTAGTCTACCCTTTTGCCTAAAAGATTCTGTCTAAATCTACCTTGCTTACCTTTGATCATATCAGCAAGTGACTTTAGAGGTCTCTTGTTAGATCCAGTGATTGCTCGCCCTCTTCTGCCATTGTCTAATAAAGCATCAACAGACTCTTGAAGCATTCTCTTTTCATTTCTAACAATAATGTCTGGAGCATTAAGCTCTAATAATCTTTTAAGCCTATTATTTCTATTAATCACTCTCCTGTAGAGATCATTAAGATCAGAAGTAGCAAATCTTCCGCCGTCCAAAGGAACCAAAGGTCTGAGATCTGGTGGCAGAACTGGCAACATGGTCAGGATCATCCACTCAGGTTTGTTTCTAGAGTCATTAAGTGATTCTATTAACTTGAGCCTCTTGCTTAACCTTTTAATCTTTGTCTCAGATCCCGAGGATCCTATCTCATCTCTGACTTTATTAATCTCAGAGATTAAATCCATCGATTTTAAAAGATCATGAATGGCCTCAGCGCCCATGCGGGCATCAAAATCATCGCCATACGTCTCCATTGCTTCCAAGTATTGCTCATCAGAGAGAATTTGACCTTTCTCTAATGGTGTCATCCCTGGATCAATAACTATTAGCGCTTCATAATAAAGAACTCTCTCTATTTCTTTTAGAGTCATATCCATGAGCAAACCTATTCTTGAAGGCAATGATTTAAGGAACCAAATGTGTGCGACAGGAGTAGCTAACTCAATATGGCCCATTCTTTCTCTGCGCACCTTCGATAAAGTGACTTCAACGCCGCATTTTTCACAAACAACTCCTCTGTGCTTGAGCCTTTTGTACTTACCACATAAACACTCATAATCTTTAACAGGTCCAAAAATCTTTGCACAAAACAGTCCGTCCCTTTCTGGCTTAAAAGTCCTGTAGTTGATCGTTTCAGGCTTTTTAACCTCACCATATGACCATGATCTAATCATTTCTGGAGAAGCTAAACCAATTTTAATTGCATTAAAATCAGTCGGCCTGGCTTGGGGTTTAAATAAATTAAGTAAATCTTTCATTGGGTATTTCCTAAATTGATTAACCTTCATCCAGGTCAATATTGATTCCTAACGCTCTAATTTCTTTTGAGAGTACGTTGAATGATTCTGGAATGCCACTTGTGACTTCATGAGAACCATCGACAATCGCCTTATACATCCTTGTCCTTCCTGCAACATCATCAGACTTCACTGTCAGCATTTCTTGTAAAGTATGTGAGGCTCCATATGCTTCTAGAGCCCAAACCTCCATCTCACCAAATCTTTGCCCACCAAACTGTGCCTTTCCTCCCAATGGTTGCTGAGTAACAAGACTGTAAGGTCCTGTTGAACGTGCATGCATCTTATCATCCACAAGGTGATTAAGTTTAAGCATGTACATATAACCAACAGTCACAGGTCGTGTGAATTTTTGACCTGTTCTGCCATCAAAAAGTACCGCTTGTCCTGAAAGTGGGAGCCCTGCTAGCTCTAGCATCTCCTTTATCTCAGATTCCTTAGCACCGTCAAAGACGGGCGTTGCCATTGGCAATCCATCAGATAAATTTCCAGCTAATTCTCTCAAATCTTTTTTTGTAAATGATTCTGTATCTACCTTCTGAACTCCACCGAGGCTATATGCTTTCTTTAAGAAAGTTGCAAGCTTCTTATCGTCACCTTCTCTATTTAATTCTTGAATTTTTAAGCCTAGTGCTTTTGCGGCCCAGCCAAGGTGAGTCTCAAGGACCTGGCCTACATTCATCCTAGAAGGAACTCCCAGAGGATTTAGAACTATATCAATGGGTGTACCATCAGACATATAAGGCATATCTTCCTCAGGCACAATCATAGAAATTACACCTTTGTTCCCATGTCTCCCTGCCATCTTATCCCCAGGCTGCATTCTTCTTTTTACAGCAAGATAGACCTTAATCATTTTGAGTACACCAGGAGCGAGATCATCTCCAGAGATTATTTTCTTCTCTTCCTCCTTAAAGCGTTCTTCAAAAAACTTTTCAAGGGCCTTGAGTTGCTTGTTTAGTTTTTCTAGGGAATCACTGCTTGAATTATCTTTTAGCTTAATCTTTAACCACTCATTCTGGTCGATTGATTCTAGATCTTCTTTTGTAATTTTTGATCCATCTTTTAAGTGTTTATTTTTACCAGAAGTATTTTGTCCGATTAAAAGTTTTTCTGCTCGAGCAAAAATATCACCAGTCATAATTCGCTTTTGATCGTTTAAATCTTTCTTCACTGCTTCAAGTTGAGCTGATTCAATCTCAAGTGCACGGTCATCCTTTTCTACACCATCTCTCGTGAATACCCTGACATCAATAACCGTTCCATCCATGCCTGAGGGGACTCTTAGAGATGTATCTTTGACGTCAGAAGCTTTTTCTCCAAAGATTGCTCTCAAAAGTTTTTCTTCTGGTGACAGCTGACTTTCTCCTTTAGGAGTCACCTTACCAACAAGAATATCTCCAGCCTGCACTTTGGCACCAATAAATGCAATTCCAGACTCATCTAATTTGCTCAAAGCAGATTCATTAACATTTGGAATATCAGGAGAAATCTCTTCCACACCAAGTTTGGTATCTCTCGCGATACAAGTAAGCTCCTCAATATGAATCGAGGTAAATCTATCTTCTTTAACAACTCTCTCAGAGATTAAAATTGAATCTTCAAAGTTGTATCCATTCCATGGCATAAAAGCTACTAGCATATTTTGACCGAGAGCTAATTCGCCTAACGAAGTTGAAGCACCGTCTGCTAATACATCGCCGGTATTAATCTTATCGCCTTGCTTTACAAGGGGGCGCTGATTGATACAAGTATTTTGATTTGATCTCATATACTTTGTTAAGTTATAAATATCGACACCTGACTCTCCAGCAATGGTATCACTATCATTCACCTTTATTACTATTCTTGAGGAATCAACAATGTCTACTATTCCGCCCCTTTTTGCTCTGACAAGAGTACCTGAATCCCTTGCAACAGCTCTCTCCATACCAGTCCCAACAAGTGGTGCTTGTGCCTTGAGCGTGGGCACTGCTTGTCGCTGCATATTTGATCCCATAAGTGCCCTGTTAGCATCATCATGCTCAAGAAAAGGGATTAAAGCAGCGGCTACAGATACAGTTTGGGTTGGAGAGATATCCATATACTGGACATCATCGGGTGTTACTAACGTGAATTCATTCAAATGTCTTGCAGAAACCAACTCATCAATTAATTTACCGCTCGTATTAATTGTCGCATTTGCCTGAGCAATTACATACTGACCTTCCTCTATGGCAGAAAGATAAACAATTTCTTTTGTTACTTTGCCATTATTAACTTTAAGATAAGGAGTCTCTAAGAAACCAAAGCGATTAGTTCTTGCATAGACAGCTAATGAATTTATTAGTCCAATATTTGGACCTTCAGGAGTTTCAATCGGACATACCCTACCGTAATGTGTAGGATGCACGTCCCTTACCTCAAAACCAGCACGCTCTCTTGTTAAACCACCAGGACCAAGTGCAGATACCCTTCTCTTATGTGTGACCTCAGAAAGTGGATTATTCTGATCCATAAATTGAGACAATTGACTAGACCCAAAAAATTCTTTAATCGCAGCCGAAACTGGTTTTGCATTTATCATTTCCTGAGGCATTAATCCCTCAGATTCAGCTAATGTTAATCTTTCTTTTACAGCTCTCTCTACTCTTGCAAGACCTACACGAAAAGCATTTTCTGTCATTTCCCCTACACTTCTGATTCTTCTATTTCCAAGATGATCAATATCGTCGACCGAATCTTTTCCGTCCCTGATATCAATAAGTTTCTTGATAACTGACAAGATGTCTTCTTTTGAGAGTACGCCCTGACCGTCATCAGATTTAAATCCTAGTCTTTTATTAAATTTCATTCTTCCAACATCAGATAAGTCATATCTGTCAGAATTAAAAAATAAATTTTCAAATAAAATTTCTGCAGCATCTTTAGTAGGTGGCTCACCCGGACGCATCATACGGTAAATTTCTACTAAAGCGGCTTCTCTGCTATCGGCAGAGTCGGCGCTCAATGTATTAGATATGTATGCACCTCGGTCTAATTCATTTATATATAACGTTTTGAATCCTTTTAGGCCGGAGTTAGCAATTTTCTCTGCAATTTCTAAATCAATTAATTCATTAGCTGAGGCAATAAGCTCTCCAGTAGAATCATCAACTATGTCATGAGCTAAAACTTTATTAATTACAGAATCCCATTGTAGGTCTAGGTTTTTAACATTTGCTTTTTTCAGTTCCATGATATGTCTTGCTGTGACCCTTCTTCCGGCCTCAACATAAACTTTTCTTCCAACCTTTATATCCTCGGGGAAAATCGCCCCTCTTAATCTTTCTGGAACTAATGCTAGTGAAATTCCTTTTTTAGAGACTGTGTACTCTTCTGATTCATAAAACTCAGCTAACATCTCCTGGGTATCCATGCCAAGAGCCTTGAGAATTATGGTTACGTGGAGCTTCCTTCTTCTATCAATACGAGCAAAAATAAGATCTTTGGGGTCGAATTCGAAGTCAAGCCATGAACCTCTGTAAGGAATAATTCTTGCAGAGAAGAGTAACTTTCCGGATGAATGAGTCTTACCTCTGTCATGATCAAAGAAAACACCAGGAGATCTATGAAGCTGTGAGACGATAACTCGCTCAACTCCATTAATCACAAAAGTACCATTATCCGTCATTAATGGTATCTCACCCATATAGACTTCTTGTTCCTTTACTTCTTTAACTCTTTTATCATTGGCTGGAGAATCTTTATCATAGATGACAAGCCGTGTAAGCACTTTAAGTGGAGATGCATAAGAAATCCCTCTTGATTGACATTCTCTTACATTAAATATTGGCTTTCCTAAATCATAAGAAACATACTCTAAGGTTGCATTACCAGAATGACTATGAATTGGGAAAGCAGACTTAAATGCGCTTTCTAGACCAACCTCAACTCTGTGCTTAGGATCAATTTCCTGAAGAAACTCTTTATATGAATCTATTTGCATAGATAGCAGGTAAGGAACTTCTAAGTTTTCTTTAAGCTTGCCAAAGCTTTTTCTAATTCTTTTCTTTTCTGTAAAGGAATAGTCCATTCAATATTCTCTCAAAATAAAAGTTTAGGGGGCTATTTTCATAGCCCCCAAATTTGTCTACTTGATTTCTGCTGATGCACCAGCTTCTTCAAGTTGCTTCTTAAGGGCTTCTGCTTCATCTTTAGAAACGCCTTCCTTAAGCGGGCTAGGAGCACCTTCGACAAGATCCTTCGCCTCTTTTAAGCCTAAGCCTGTGGCTGTTCTAACTACTTTAATTACTGCGACTTTATTGTCGCCAAAAGATTGTAGAACTACATCAAACTCAGTTTTTTCTTCTTGAGCGGCGCCAGAATCAGCGACAGCTGCACCTGCCGCAACAGCAACAGCTGCAGCAGCTGAAACGCCCCATTTTTCCTCAAGCGCTTTAACAATCTCGACCACTTCCATGATCGTCTTATTGCTAAGCTCTTCAATAATTTCATTATTTGTTAATGCCATAATTTACTCCTAAATTTAACCTTGTTGCGATTTTGCGTTAAGCACCCTAACCAATGAGCTAGGAACTTCATTAATTGTTCTAACAAATTGCGTTAAAGGAGCCTGCAATATTCTTAAAAGTGTGGCTCGAGCCTCATCCAAAGTAGGCAATGATGCTATTTGAGCAATACTTTCAGGACCATGTGCTTGACCCTCTAGAGCAACAGCAATTGCAACCAAATTTTCATTGTCTTTCGAAAAGTTTTTTACAAGTCTCGCTGCGGCTCCTGGATCATCTTTCGATAAAGCAATGATAATAGGACCTTTGAGATACTCATCGATACATTCAAATTGGGTATCCTTAATTGCTAATTTTGCTAGTGTATTTTTGACAACTTTCAAATAAACACCAGACTCTCTAGCTTTGGATCTTAGTTCAGTCAATTGAGAAACAGAAAGGCCACGATACTCGGCAAGAACTAACGAATCAGCTCCGGCAGCGACATCACGAACCTCAGCAACAACGGCTTTTTTCCCATCTAAATTGAGAGCCATATATCCTCCCTGGTTGTAAAATTCTTGAGCATAAGCTCAAGTGCTAGTGCAAATATTTCTCTATCCTTGAAAAAAAATTTGCTGATGCATCCAAACCAGTACTGATTCTTCAACATCATCTACGTAGGCTGTATTAATACAATTATCAAAATGACCTACGGTCTTTGATGACGCCAAAATGGCGGCAACTTCTTCCATGAATTCTTTAATCATTAACTCTTGATTTATCAATGTTAAAACTTGGCCCCATCGTAGATGAGACAGAAACTTTTTTTAGATAAACGCCCTTTGAAGAGGATGGTTTAGCCTTTTCTAATGCCCCTAAAAGGGCATTAAGATTATCTTTTAATTGATCTGGACTAAAAGATGCTTTACCAATTGAACAATGCACAATACCAGATTTATCTGCTCTAAAACGAACTTGTCCACCCTTCGCATTTGTAACGGCAGTTTCTACGTCTGTTGTGACCGTTCCAACTTTAGGGTTAGGCATTAACCCTCTTGGTCCCAAAACTTGGCCAAGCTTACCAACAACACGCATCGCATCTGGCGTAGCAATCACTACATCAAACTCGACTTCACCCTTTTGAATAGATTCAGCTAAATCATCAAAACCTACAATATCGGCTCCTGCAGCTTTAGCCTTGTCAGCATTTTCAGATTGAGCAAAAACAGCTACCCTAACACTTTTTCCGGTACCATGCGGTAGAACAGTTGCACCTCTAACATTTTGATCCGATTTTTTACCATCGATACCTAAATTAACAGCGACGTCTACGGACTCATCAAATTTGACATAGCTTACTTCCTTGAGTTTTGCAAAAGCCTCTAAAGAAGAATGATAAGTGTCACTGTAAATAATTTTTTCTAAGTTTTTTCTATTTTTAGTCTTTAAGCCCATGGTTAACCCTCGACCTCCAATCCCATGCTTCTGGCGCTTCCTGCGATAATCTTTACTGCGGCATCAATGTCATTAGCATTTAAATCTGGATCCTTAATTTTTGCTATTTCCTCAAGTTGGGCTCTAGTAATCTTGCCAACTTTTACGGAATTCGGAGTACCACTCCCCTTCTGTATCCCAGCATGCTTCTTTAGCAATACAGCAGCAGGTGTAGTTTTTTTAACAAAAGTAAAACTTTTGTCGCTGTATACTGAAATGACAACAGGCACTGGCATGCCAGGTTCCATATCTTGAGTTTCTGCATTAAAAGCCTTACAAAAATCCATAATATTCAAGCCCTTCTGTCCTAATGCAGGACCAACAGGAGGGCTTGGATTGGCTTTGCCAGCAGGAACCTGAAGTTTTATATATGTTTCTAATTTTCTTGCCATAAAACTAACCTTTTTCTATCTGTGAAAAATCAAGCTCAACAGGAGTTGATCTACCTAAAATTTGAACAGAAACCGTCACTTTATTCTTTTCATAATTAACGTTTTCAACGACACCAGTAAAATCATTAAATGGTCCATCAGTGATCCTAACTAACTCACCAGGCTCAAATACAATTTTAGGTCTTGGACTGTCAACGCCCTCTTGAACTCTATTTAGAATATTGTTAGCTTCAGCATCACTTATTGGTAAGGGCTTATCAGCTGTTCCACCGATAAATCCTAATACCTTTGGTACTTGTTTTACAAAGTGCCATGTCCCTTCGTCCATTTCCATTTGAACTAAAACATACCCAGGAAAAAACTTTCTCTCAGTTTTTCTTTTTTCACCATTTTTTATTTCAACAACTTCTTCAGTTGGAACAAGAATTTCTCCGAATTTATCATCAAGTTTGTTTATCTTTATTCTTTCTAATAAGGAATCCCTCACTCTAGCCTCATAGTTAGAGTAAGCATGAACGACATACCATTGCAGTGCCATTTAAATTCCTCCCTGCCCAGTTAAAAATCTTGTCGCCCATAACAAAAACATATCTAGAAGCCAAAAAAATAGTCCCATCACTAGCGTAAAGACAACGACAACCAAGGTCATTTGAGAGGTTTCCTGTCTACTCGGCCAAACAATTTTTCTAAGCTCAACCCTTGCAGCAAGGGTGAAATTCCATAATTCTCTCCCAGTTGAAGACTGATAAAGAACGATTATAGAAAGTACAAGTCCAGCCAGGAGTATTAATACTCTGATAACCGAGGTCATAAGCGGATTTGAATAATAGTAATAAAGCGCAGCAACAATGATTGCAATTGATCCTGCAACCAATAATCTATCGAATATGCCTTTGCTATTTTTTGATTCCATTTTTTCCTCTAGCCTCTCCTGGCAGGCCAGGAGGGACTCGAACCCCCAACCTGCGGTTTTGGAGACCGCTGCTCTACCAATTGAGCTACTGGCCTAACACAAACGCAAAAAGGAAAGCTCTGGATCTGACCAAAGCCTTCCATGCATGTTTTCCCGCTTACTCTATAATTTTTGAGACCACACCTGCGCCCACGGTTCTACCGCCTTCACGGATAGCAAAACGTAAACCGTCTTCCATTGCGATCGGTGCAATCAACTCTACCTTCATTTTTATGTTATCGCCTG
>JAURFX010000068.1 GCA_030834065.1 Gammaproteobacteria bacterium | reverse complement strand
TTTGGGCCCCAGCATCCTCCATGGCTAAAATATCTCTTCGGAGAGCAACGCCTGTAGCCTTGAAGGCATTTACGACAAGTCCTTTATGCTTAAAGTGGCTAACCACAGCACAGGATGCAACAGTTTTCCCGGCATCCATACATGTACCAGCAATTCCAATAATGGGTATCTGCGTTTCAGTAGTTGCTTGATTTGTGGGAAGCTCTCTCTTTCTACCTATTGCAGGAATCCCAATTCGCTCCCCAAGATAGGGAAATTCTAAAACAGCCCCAAGTACCCTGCAATTAAAGGGCTCTCCCACAGATGGATTAACAGAGTCGCAAATTCCTAATACACCGCCAAGATTTAAGATTTGTAATTCATCACTCACCTCAACTTTCTCTGGCATATGCCCCGAATAGCCAAAGAGCGCTTTCCTATCGCCAAGAGCACCAATAATGATATCTCCCTTATTTATTCTAGCCATACGGCCACTGATTAATTCCAGCGTGTTGTATCTAGATTTATTATTGAGTACTTCAACTACAAGTAGTGCCCCTTCCTTACAAAGTATCTCACTTGATATTCTGACCTCTTGGCCAAGATTATTGTGGACTGCAACAGAAGCAATTTTATCGACAACTTGTGATTTCATTTTCTTGCCCTTTGTAAGAAGATTCCACTTAATGATTGTATTTTTGTAAACCCTTTTGCGTCATTAGGAGTCCATTCAGAAGCGGATTCCCCATACTTGCTTTTTGATGCCTTCATAAGCGAATAAGGTGAATCAACTCCAGATATAAAGAGCCTGCCTGGAGAAATATTAAAATTAACCTCACCACTGACATAGCTCTGACTGCTCGTTAAAAAACATTCAATATCCGTGCATACTGGATCTAAATTTTTACCCTCATGAATGAGATCTACATAATTAAGAGCGAGCAATTCTTTAATTTTTATTTGCGAGGAAGATAGTACTAATTTTTCCAGTTCTCGATGGGTCTGAATGATGATCTCTGCCGCAGGAGCTTCGAAGGCAACTCGCCCTTTAGTATGAATAATGGTATCTCCAAGATGTATACCCCGGCCAACTCCAAATTTAGCACCCATGATGTCCAGTAATTCAATCAGTTCAATAATATTTAGCTTTTGCTTATCAATAGCAACAGGAATGCCTTTGTCAAAGGTAATGGTGTGGGTTTCTTCAGGTTTATTATTTAATAATGCATTTGCACTCAAGAACCATTCACTTTCAGGAATGGAGCCCTGTGATGTAAGCGTTTCTTTACCTCCAATCGTAACTCCCCATAAACCACGATTGATGGAATAGCTAGACCCCTTTTTTGGTATAGGTAATTTTCTCTCTTCAAGATAGTCAATTTGATCTTTTCTTTGCCATGCGTGATCTCGAATTGGTGCGAGTAATTCTATTTCGGGTGAGAGTGCACTTAATATGACTTCAAATCGTACTTGATCGTTACCTGCAGCAGTACAGCCATGCGCAATGCTTTTGACTCCTAAGTTATTTGCCAGCTCTGAGAGCTTAATTGCCTGAACAGCCCTTTCTGCACCTACGCAAAGAGGATACATATTGCCTTTTTTGATATTGCCAAAAATTAAATATTTGACGGTGTCATTAAAAAAATCATTTCTAGCATCGATTAAGATGTGATCTTTGGCTCCCAGAGCCATGGATTTTTCTTTTAGGGCATTCCTAGCATGATCATCCAGACCTCCCGTATCGATTGTGGCAGTGATAATGTCTTTTTTATAATTTTCTTTTAGCCAAGGTACGCAAAATGAGGTATCCAGGCCACCAGAAAAAGCTAAAAGAATAGAACTATCGAGCATTTGAATTCCTAATGTAGGTTAAGTGTTGAGGAAATTATTTTTTGATCATTTTGATTTCTTGTTGCTATAAGTATCGTATCGTCACCAGAAATCGTACCGACAATTTGTGAAATTTTGAGTCTATCAATTACTGCAGCTACTCTTTGGGCAGCTCCGATAGATGTTTTGAGCAAGAGAATATGAGAGCCAGCATTATCTATAGATTTAATAAAATCTCTTATCTCATGAATCAGTGCATCATTGGCAGGCTTGAGCAATTGCTTGTATGCACCATCAACTTTAGATATGTTTAGCTCATCAAAATCCCTACTTATACTCGATTGTGTTACTTTGATATCTAACGCATTGAGTTTTTTAACAAGCGTTGAGTGACTTGTGATTTTATTTTTCTCTATAAGTTCAAGAATAATTTCATGTCTTCTTTTTTGTTCTGTATAATTTCTTGGCATTTTATCGCTCTTTAAAAATGCGCATATATAATCATTTATCTAATTTAAATGCAAGTAAAACATTAAAATATGACTAATTATAATAAATATATTGAAAATAATGCGCATATTAATAAGAAAAATGCGATTATTTGGATGCATGGCTTAGGCGCTGATCCTTCAGATTTTACCGAACTTGGCCCCATGCTGAGTATTGAAGATTCTTTTTATATTGTTTGTCCTTTTGCACCCATAAGCCCTGTAACTATTAATATGGGGATGAGAATGCGTTCTTGGCATGACATTAATAGTCTGCATAATCCCGAAGAAAACAATTACGATGGAATTTATCAAAGCGAAAGTTTCATTCTCGACATCATAGATGAGATAAAAAATAAAGGCTTTGAGTATAGAAATATTTTTTTAGGAGGCTTTTCGCAAGGGGGTTGCATGGCGCTTTGGGTTGCTACAAGGTTTGCCCAATGTTTAGCAGGCGCAATCTGTATATCTGGGTATATCCCTAGGATTTTCTTAGAGCAAGAAAATACCTTGAATGATCACAAAAGTCTTCCTATTTTTTATGGTCATGGCAAAACCGATAAAACGGTATTGCCTGAGCATGCCCAAGCAAGTGCAGACTGGTTAGAAGCAAAGGGGTATGATTTAAGATTTAAATGGTATGAAATGGCGCATGAAATAAATCATGAACTGATAGCTGACCTAAGTTATTGGATAGGCAAATTAACTCGTTGAGGTAGAAATGCATAGATTTTTAGTTTTATTTTCCCTGGTAACTGTATCATTATTTGCACAGCATAATAATGAGCATTTGCCTTTTTACTCAGATAAGTTTCGACAAATGGAAGAGCTGTTACCGACACCTAATGTTTATCGAAACGCTTCAGGCGCTCCCGGACATTTATACTGGCAACAGCAAGTTGATTATTTAATTGATGTTTACTTGGATGAGGATAATCAGACCCTTAGTGCTGAGCAGGTCATAACTTATAAAAATAATTCTCCAGATCAATTAAATTTTATCTGGTTTCAGCTTGATCAAAATAGAAATAGACCCAACTCAATTGATAATATGACAAGAACTGTCGAAAGCTCTCTTGATCAACCTAATGATGAGCTGAGGTTAAATATTTCAGAGCTCGCCAGATACTATTATCTTGAGGATGCTGATCTTGGTTACAACATACATACGGTTGCAATTGAAGATGGAACTGAGCTTGAATTTACGATTGTTGGAACTCTTTTGCGGGTCGACTTGCCCAACCCTATCGTCAGTGGAGGCGAGCTAGTATTAAATCTTACGTATGACTTTAAAATGAGAGACGGATCCATTTTAAGATCTAGAGGTGGGTTTGAAACTTTTGAAAATGATCGAGGGGATGATCCTAACTACAGCTTTATGGCTGCGCAATGGTTTCCAAGATTGGTGGCATATACTGACTACGAGGGATGGACTAATAAGGAATTTATTGGGAGGGGCGAGTTTACGCTCGAGTTTGGAAACTATATCGTTAATATTAATGTTCCTTCTGATCATGTTGTTTCCTCAACCGGCGAACTTGCTAATGCTGGTGAGGTGCTTTCTGAGCAACAAAGGGAGCGGTTATTATTATCAGAGAATGCTGATCGACCGGTTTACATTGTAACGCCCGAGGAGGCAAGAGAGAG